>CAZNTI010000015.1:0-15092 GCA_964575885.1 uncultured Terricaulis sp. | reverse complement strand
CAGACGCTGGCGCAGATCGAATTGTGGACCAACGGCCAAGCCTACCAGAACCAAGTCTACACGCTGCCCAAGCACCTCGATGAGAAGGTGGCGCGCCTGCACTTGGAAAAGCTTGGCGTGCGGCTGACGCAAATGTCCAAGGCGCAAGCCGATTATATCGGCGTTGCGCCGGCCGGGCCGTTCAAGCCGGATCATTATCGCTACTGAGCCTTTGGCTGCGGGGGCGTGCGTCGCGGGAACGCGGCGCACGCCCTAAGCGCTTGCCGGCCGCAACGCCTCATTAACCCGTTGATCTTTCTTAACTTAACCGTCCGTAAATCATTTTAAGCTGTTGTTAACCCTTGTTTTCGGCCCCTGGCGTTTGCTTCACGCGCTCTGTGCTGGAGGATGCGTTCGGGGCGTGGGCGATTCGATTCGTCCTTGGAAATTTAGGGGTCGGCAGTGGATGTCGGATTCGCCAGCCTGCTGGTAGCGGCTGCTTCAGCTGCGATTGCGATTGCAGCCTTGCTTTGGGCGCTGCGCGTGACCGACGGCGCGCGCGGCGGCGTTGAAGCGTGGCGGATCAGGAACGACGATCTTGAGGACAAGATCGCGTGGGCGGACGCCGTGTTCGGCTCCCACCCCGGCGTCGTACTGATTTGGGACAGCACTGGCGACGACGTTAGCGACTGGGGCACGCCGAAAATCTACGGTTCGCCATTAGCGCTGGCCAGCTTGCTGCGCTTCTCGAACGCGGCGTTGGCGGCCGAGCCGGGCGTGCGCATCCTGCAGGGCTTGTCTGCCTTTGAGGCGCGCGACATCACGGGCGCACCGGTGCGGTTGGCGCAGGTGCTGGGCCGCCTGCGCCGCGAGGGCGCTGCGTTCTCGATCACGCTGTCGACGCCCGGGGGCGTTTTCATCGAAGTTGATGGGCGCACCGCGGGCGCTCGCGCGGTCGCCTGGATCATCGACACCAGCGTCCGCGGCGTCGAGGAGGGCAATTCCGGAGGCCGCATCGACAAGGGCCGCGAAGTGATCGCGCGCGATCCAACGGCCTTCCTCGAAATGTGGAACGAAGCGCCTTTCATGGCCTGGCGGGTCGGTGGCGACCTCAAGCTTTCGTGGGCCAATCCCGCGTATCTCGACGCGCTCAAAGCCAAGTCTCTCGATCAGGCGCTCGATCGCAATCTGCAGTTCGACCAAGCCGCGGTTGAGCTCGCCCGCAAAGCCATCGAGTCCGGCGAGTCGCAGGACGAAGTTCGCTCCGCGGTACTGGGCGAGAAGTTGCGCATGCTGCGTATCCGCGTATCGCCGGCTTCGGGCGGCGCCGCCGGCATCGCCGTGGACATTACCGAGAGCGAGAGCACGCGTGAATTGTTGGCCGTCCAGCAGCGCGCGCACGACGAAACTTTGAACCATCTCGCCGAAGGCGTCGCTGTGTTCGACGACGCCAAACGCCTAGTGTTTCACAACCGCGCCTTCGAGCAGATCTGGGCGCTTGACCCTGCTTTCCTGCGCGAGGGGCCTTCGCATGCGGCATGGCTCGATCACATGAAGGAAAAGCGCCGGCTGCCTGCGCACGCCAACTACGCCGAGTGGCGCGCGCGCGAACTGGCCCTCTATCAGGAGCCGGCAAACCTCCCCGAGGATCTCTGGGTGCTGCCCGACAGCCGCATGCTGCGGGTCGCTCGCCAGCCGCATCCGGGCGGCGGCATGCTGCTGATATTTTCAGACATCACCAATGAGGTGTCGCTGAAGAGCCAATACGATGCGCTGGTGCAGACCCAGAAAGCAGCGCTGGACAAATTGCACGAGGCGGTCGTGGTGTACGGGCTCGACGGCCGCCTGAAGCTCTCCAACGCCGCGTTCGCACAGATGTGGAAGCTGGATCCCGCGCAGGTCGAGGAAGAGCTCTCGTTCGAGCGCATGGTGGAGATGTGCAAACCGCTCTTCCATGACAACGCCACGTGGGCGCAGGTGCGCGCGCGTATCACCAATCCATCGCCCGAGGCGCGCATCGAGTTTCGCGGCGAGATGCGCCGCAGCGACGAGACGGTGCTCAAATTCCTTACCCGCCCGCTGCCCGACGGGGCAACCCTGGTGGCGTTCCAGGACATCACCGCCGACCGACGCGTCGAAGAGGCGCTGCGCGATCGCGCTGAGGCGTTTGAACAGGCCGACAAGCTCAAGGGCCAGTTCGTGGAGAACGTCTCCTACCAGCTGCGCGACCCATTGCAGGCAATCTTCGGCAACGCGGAACTGCTTGCGCACAATGTCTTTGGGCCGTTGAACGACCGCCAGACCGAGCAGGTCGGCGCTATCATCGAGGCCTCCGGCGCCCTTTCGAAGCTGATCGACAACATTCTCGACGTGGCGATGGTGGAGGCGGGCAATCTGGTGCTCGATCTTGCCCCGATGGACATCCAACAGACCATCACCGAAAGCGTGCAGATGGCCGCCTCCAAGGCGCGCGACACGGAGGTGCCGATCCGCATCAAGTGCGATCCGGGCATCGGCGCCATCGAGGCGGACCAGAAGCGGATCACCCAGGTGATCGTCAACCTGTTGTCGAATGCGCTGCGTCATACCGAGCGTGGCGACACCATCACGGTTTCAGCGGAACGCCTTGAAGGCGTGCTGCGCCTGGCCGTCGCCGACACCGGCAAGGGCATGGGCTTCGACGCCCAGACCCGCGCTTTCGACAGCTTCGAATCCGGCGACCGCCGCGGCGCCGGGCTGGGATTGGCGCTGGTGCGCTCCTTCGTGGAGATGCACGGCGGCTGGGTTGCGCTCGCCAGCGAACCCGGGCGCGGCGTCACCGTGACGTGTCACCTGCCTGCGAGCGAGCCGGCGGCAGGGCCGCCGCCGGCGCCGCCGTCGCGCGAAGCGGCCTGATCTAGCGCGCGTACTCGCGCACCAGCGCTTCGAGGAAGTCGCGCGCCTCATACACCGATCGCACGCGCACTTTCTCATTGAGACCATGCGCATTGGTTTCGCTAGGCTCGGCGAAAATGCCGCTCAAGCCATAGGTCGGGATGCCGGCGTTGTTGAAGAAACGGCCGTCAGTGGCCCCGGGAAGCATGATCGGCACGATCGGCACCCCCGGCCACATGCGCGCCGCCACCCGCTCGACCGGCGCCATGATCTCGCGCGTCAGCGGCGGTGCGCTCGAGCCGTCGCGGCGGCGCACGATCTCGACGGTGATCTGCGGATCGTTGAGCACACTCTGCAGTTGCGCTTGCACGCTCTCCGGCGTCTGGCTCTGCAGCACGCGGCAGGAGAGCACGGCGCGCGCCCGTTGCGGCAAGGCATTGGGTGCGTGGCCTGCGTCGACCTGCGTCGCCACGCAGGTGGTGCGCAGCATGGCGTTGAAGCTCGGATCGCGGGCCACTGCGGCCTGCGCTGCGGCGTCGTCGGGCGTACGCGCGAGCGCGGCCATCGCAGCCCCCATGTCGCCGCCCACGATTGGCGCCATGCGTTCGAAGAACGCGCGCGACACTGCGTTGAGCTCGACCGGGAAGTCGTACGCGGCAAGCCGTTCGAGACCGGCGCTCAGGCGATAGATCGCATTCTCGCGCACCGGGCGCGAGGAATGGCCGCCGGGATTGGTCACGGTGAGCGCAAACACCTGATGGATCTTTTCGCCAGCCTGAATGTTGAGCGCCAGCCTGCGCCCATCTGGCGCCAGGATGCCGCCGGCGCCCTCGTTCAACACGAAATCGGCTTGCACCAGGGCGCGGTGATTGCGCAGCAGGTAATCCGCGCCGTTGACGCGGTCCGAGGTCTCCTCGCCGCACGTTAGCGCCATGCGGATGGAGCGGCGCGGACGAAAGCCTTCCTGGTGCAGGCGGATGAGCAGATCGACCCAGATCGCGGCCATGGCTTTGTCGTCGGCGGCGCCGCGCGCGTAGAAAAAGCCGTTCTCCTCGATCAGCGTGAAGGGGTCGCGCTCCCAGTCTTCGCGGTTGGCGTTGACGACGTCGATATGGGCCAATAGCAGCAAAGCGCGCTGACGGCTGGTCCCGCGCAGCACCGCCACCACGTTGCCGTCATCGGGGCGGCCCTCGGGAATGATGATCTGGACGTCGGCTTCGGGAAAGCCCGCGCCGACGAGCCGCGCCGCCATTGCTTCGGCGGCGCGCGTGCACGATCCGGTGGCTTCCGAGGTGTCGATCTCGACCAATTCCTCGAATATGTCGCGGAACGTCTGCTGTTCCGGCGTCGGCGCTTGCGCGAAGGCTTGCGCGCTCAAAGCCACGGTGAACGCCAAAGCCGCCGCCAACGCGCGCATGCACTGTCTCCGCTTCATATCCAGCGCCGCACGCGCCGCGTGTAGGCGTCAAACGCCTCGCCGAACTGGCGGCGCATCTTGGCCTCTTCAAACGGGATGAAAATCCAATTCGCCACCGCGAACATGAGAACCGGGGCCGCCAGCATCGGCCAGCGCCCGACCCACAGCGCCCCGCCCACGCAGAACAGCACCATCCCCAGATACATCGGGTTCCTGGTCAGCGCGAACACGCCGTTGCTGACGAGCGCGTCGTTCGCCTTTGAGGTCGGCAGCAGCTGCGTGCGCGCAAGGCGAAACTGCAGCATCGCGGCAAGCAACAGCATCAGGGCCGCCGCGATCACGATGAGGCCGGCAGGACGCGCATCAAGCCGCGGCAGTTCGCGCAGGCCCGGCAGTGCGCTGGCGCCGTAGGTCGCCGCCAAAAACAGAAGCGCCCAAAGCGGCGGCGGTAGGCGCAACAGGAACGTCAATGCTGGCTCTTCGGCAATCGCACCACCAGGCCGTCCAGCGCCTCGCCGATCTTGATCTGGCACGACAGACGCGAGTTGGCCTCAACGTCGTTTGCGAAATCGAGCATCGATTGCTCCATGCTCGAAGCTTCGCCGGTCTGCGCCAGCCAGGCGTCGTCGACATAGACGTGGCAGGTGGCGCAGGCGCAGGCGCCGCCGCAATCGGCGTCGATGCCGGGCACGGCATGCTTCACCGCCGCTTCCATCACGGTTTGCCCCGCAGGGGCGTCGATGACGTGCTCCTTACCGGAGTGCTCGATGTAGGTGATCTTCGGCATGGGTCCCTTCGACGTTTGCTCAGCGCGCAGCCGCGACGATCTCTTTCATCGGCCGTGCGCTATCTTCAAGGTGCTGCGGCGTCACGGTCCGCCCAGTCTGGATGAGCATCTTGGCCCCCAGATATTCCGCTGGCCGGTTCACCGCGTCGACGGCGATCACCTTATCGCCCTTGTAGTAGAAGGCCGCGAAGGCGCGGTCAGCCATGACGCCGCGGAATGCGATGTGATCGTAACCCTGGAACAGGCCAGCGATCTGGAGTTTGAGGTCGTACTGATCCGACCAGAACCAGGGCGCCTCCACTGGGTGGCTGTGGCCGAGAACGGCGGCGGCCACCAGTTTTGCGCCCTCGACAGCGTTGTGGACGCTCTCCAGCCGGCCCATGCGGCCATCGTAGTGCGCCATCGGGCGCGCCGCGCAATCGCCGATCGCGAAGATGGCGGGATCGGCGGTGCGGCACTGCGCGTCGGCCACCACGCCGTTGTCCACCGCGAGCCCGCATTGCTGCGCCAGGGCCACCTCGGGCGTAACGCCGATGCCGGCGATCACCAGGTCGGCCGGGATCTCCGAGCCGTCGGCCAGCGCCACGCCGCTGACGCGCTCGACGCCTTTGATCAGCGCCGGCTGACCACCCAGCACAAAGCGCACGCCCTGGCGGGTATGCTCATCGAGGAAGAAGCCCGCGACTTCCGGGCAGGTGACCCGCGCCAGCGGCCGCACCGCGGCCTCGATCACGGTGACGTCGAGATTGAGTTGGCGCGCCACCGCGGCGGCCTCCAGGCCGATATAGCCCGCCCCGATCACCACCAGCTTGGCGCCGGCGACGAAGTGCGGCCGGATCGCGTCAACGTCGGCTGCGGTTCGGAACACATGGACGCCCTGGAGGTCCGCGCCCGCCAGCGGCAGCTTGCGTGGCCGCGCGCCGGTGGCCAAGACCAGGGCGTCGTAGGGCAGCTCGCGGCCGCCTTCGACCCGCACCTTCCGGTTGGCGCGGTCGATCCAGACTGCGCGTAAAGACTTGAGCAACGTGATGTTTTCGTCGGCGTACATGGCTGCCGGGCGCAGCAGCAGCCGGTCCATGTCGAGGTCGCCCTTGAGGTAGGCCTTCGAGAGCGGCGGGCGCTGGTAGGGCGGATGCGGCTCTTCCCCGATCAAGGTGATGTCGCCGCCGAAGCCGCCCTGGCGCAGCCGCTGCGCCGCTTCGCCGCCGGCTTGGCCCGCGCCGATGATGATGATCCGGTTGATGTCGTGCGCGCTCATGCGCGCACCTGTTTGAGGCCAAGCGTCCGGGTGCGCAAGCGGACCTTGAAGCGGCCTTTGCGGTGCGTCAGGGTTCCGATCCGTGAGCGCAGAGACCCTCGTCGATTCGCAGACTATCGATCTGCCTGACGCAGCGGCAACCGTGGCGTTCGGAAGCCGGCTGGGCGCTCAGCTGCGGGCGGGCGATGTGATCTGCCTGATAGGCGCGCTGGGGGCCGGCAAGACCACACTGGCGCGCGGCGCTATCGCGGCCTGGACCGGGGCCGATCAAGAGGCGCCCAGCCCGACCTACACTTTGGTCCAGACCTACGAGCGGCCGAGCGGTGAGCTCTGGCACGTCGATCTCTACCGTTTGAAACGCCCGGATGAGGCCTGGGAGCTGGGTCTGGAAGATGCGTTCGCCAATGCGGCGTGCTTGATCGAATGGCCCGAACGCCTGCAAGGCCGGTTGCCTCACGACCGGCTGGACATCGTCTTGATCCCGGTCGGTGAGGGACGCCAGGCCGCGCTCAGCGCGCATGGCGCATGGAGAACGCGGCTTGGAACGATCTGAAGCGCTGCAACGCCTGCTGGCTGAGACCGGCTTTGCACAGGCCAAGCGCATGCCCCTTGCCGGCGACGCCTCGACGCGCCGCTACGAACGGCTGGTGTCGCCTGAGCGGCGCGCAGTGCTCATGGACGCCCCGCCGACAGCGGAAACGCTCCCGTGTCCGCCTGGCGCCACGCCTGACGAGCGTCGCCGGATGGGCTGGAACGCCATGGCGCGGCTGGCCGCCTCGCGGGTGGAGGCGTTCGCCGCGGTGAGTGCGCACCTCGCTTCGCTGGGGCTTGCCGCGCCGGAGATATACGGCGCCGACCTCGAAGCCGGCTACATGGTGCTCGAGGATCTGGGCGATGCGCTTTATGCGCGGGTGATTGCCGAGGGCGCAGACGAACTTGAACTTTATCGCGCCGCCAGCGAGGTGCTCGCGCATGTGCACGCCGCGCCCTTGCCTGCGCGGATGAGCGGGCCGAGCGGCGCCAGCTGGCCGCTGCTCGAATATGACGCGCTGGCGTTGGAAGTGAACGTCGATCTGTTCGCGGAATGGCTGCCGCAATCGCTCAACGTGCGCATCGATGACGATGCGCGCGCGCGTTGGGAACAATTGCGCACGGGGCTCATCGTGAAAGCGCTGGGCTTTCCGCGCGCGTTCACGATCCGCGACTATCACGCCGAGAATTTGCTCTGGATGCCGGAGCGCGAGGGCTTAAAGCGCGTCGGCTTGCTGGACTATCAGGACGCCGTGCGCGGCTGGCGCGGTTGGGATTTCGCAATGCTGCTGGACGATGCGCGCCGCGACGTAAGCGAGGCCGCGCGCGAGGCGGCCATTCGCGCCTACCTGGATCGCACGGGCGCCGAGGACGCGCCGTTCCGGCGCGAACTGGCGGTGCTTGGCGCGCTCAACGCCATGCGTATCCTGGGCCGCTTCGCGCAGCTCGCGCATGAGGGCAAAACGAAGTACGCCGCGTTCATGCCGCGAGAATGGGGTCATCTGGCCCGCAATCTGCGCCACCCCGCGCTTGAGGACATGCGTGCGTTCGTGACGGAGGTGGCGCGGCCCTATTTGGAGCAAGCGGCGTGATCCCTGAAACCGCCATGGTGCTGGCCGCGGGTCTGGGCACACGCATGCGTCCGCTCACCAACGATCGTCCGAAGGCGCTGGTCCAGGTAGGCGGCCGCGCGCTGATCGATCACGTTCTCGACCGGCTGGCGCAAGCCGGCGTGCGGCGAGCCGTGGTCAACGTGCACGCTTTCGCCGACGCGCTGCAGGCTCACCTCGAGGCGCGCCGCGATCTGGAAATCATCATCTCGGACGAACGCGCCCTTCTGATGGAAACCGGCGGCGGCGTGAAGCAGGCCCGCCCCTTGCTGGGCGATGATCCGATCATAGTCGCCAACATCGACTCGGTGTGGGAGGAGCCCGGCGGTTCGGCGATCGCGCGCCTGGCGCGCGCGTTCGATCCCGCGCGCATGTCGGCGTGCCTGATGCTGGCATCGATGACGCAATGCCTCGGCTTCGAAGGCGCCGGCGACTTTTTCATGGCGGAAGACGGCGCGCTGGAGTTTCGCCAGCAGCGCCCGCTCGCGCCGTGGGCCTATATGGGCGTACAGATCGTCGATCCCGCGATCGTCGACGATGAGCCGCTTGAGCCGTTCTCGTTCATGCGCGTATGGCGCAGGCTGGGCGAGGAGGGCCGCCTCTATGGCGCGCCGCTCGGAGGCTTCTGGATGCATGTCGGCGATCCCGACGCGCGCACCGCTGCAGAGGCGCGGTTCGCGGACGCCGCGTCCCGTCCATGACCGCGCCCATGCTGTTCGACGGTGTGGGTCCGCGCATTTTCGCGCTGCCGGCCTCGGCGGCGTTCCTGGACGTGTTAGCGGACGCCATGGTGCGGGCGCTGGTGCGCGAAGGCGATCCGTTTGGCTTGGCCGATGCGCTGGTGCTGTTGCCCAATCGTCGCGCCGCGCGCGGGCTGATCGAGGCGTTCGCGCGCCGGCTTGGAGGTGCTGCGCTGCTGCCGGCGATCCGGCCGCTAGGCGACCTCGATGACGATCCGCAGGTCTGGGGCGCCGACCCCATCGGGCTCGATGTTGCGCCCGCCATCGAGGCGACGCGCCAGCGCATGGAGCTCGCCGCGCTTATTCGCGCCCGCGACGCGGCCTTGGGCGGCGTACAGGATCCGGCGCGTGCGCTGGCGCTGGCGGACGAATTGCGGAAATTGCTGGAAAGCGCCGCCGCCGCCGAACATGTGCGCTGGGATGAACTCGAAACCCTGGTGGAAGAGGCAGAGCTGGCGCGCCATTGGGAAGCTTCGGCAAAATTTCTGAGGATCGTCGCCGAGTACTGGCCCCAGCGCCTGGCCGCCGATGGCCTCACCGATCCCGGCGCCCGGCGCGCGCAGATGTTGCGCGCGCTTGCGGCGGATTGGAGCGCCAACCCGCCGGCCCGCCCGGTGATCATCGCAGGCTCCACTGGTTCGCTGGGTGCAACACGCGCACTGATGCAGGTGGTGGCGTCGCTGCCGCGCGGCGCTGTGGTGCTGCCGGGTCTCGACACCGATATCGACGATGAGTCGTGGTCGCTGGTCAGCGACCAGCATCCTCAGCACGCGCTGAAGCAGACGCTTGCCGCTCTGGGCGTTGCGCGGCGCCACGCGCCGGTGCTGGAGGTGGAGTCCCACGCCGGCCGCGCGCGCCGCGTGCTGATGCGCGAGGCGCTCGCTCCGGCGGAGAAAACCGCGGACTGGCTGCAGCGGCTAGAGGCGGCCGGCGGCGTGGAATTCATTAGGGCGGGCGCACAGGGTTTGCGGCTCATCGAAGCCGCCACTGAAGACGAGGAGGCCGCAGCCATTGCGCTGCTATTGCGCGAAGCGGTGGAGGCGGGGCGCAGCGCGGCGTTGGCGACGCCCGACGCAGGCCTGGCGCGGCGCGTCGAAGCCAAGCTCGCGCGCTGGAATATCGCGCCGTCCGCTTCGCACGGGCGGCCGCTGCGCGAGACCGAGGCCGGCGTGTTGCTGGCGTTGCTGTGTGAGCTGGCGCGCGATCCGAGCGAACCGGTGGGGCTTGCCGCCCTATGGAAGCACCCGCGCGTTACACTGCTTGGCGACGCCGCCATGCGCGCGGCCATCGAACACCATGCGTTGCGCGGGCCGCGCCGCTACAGCACGTTCGCGGAGCTGGCGGCGCTGCTGCAGCCGCCGGAAGCCGCGTCCGAGGCCGCGAGCGCTTGGTTTGCAAAGCTGCGCGAGGCGATCGCTACGGTGGAGGCGGCGCTGGCGCCGCTGAGCGCGTGCATGGCGCGCGCGGAGACCACGCTGGCGGCGTTCGCCGATGCGGTGGCGTTGAGCATGGAGCATCTCGGCGGCGGCGACGCGTGGGCCGAACGCGACGGCGAGAACGCTGCTGAGCTGTTGCGCGAGGCGATCGCGTACGGCGACGACGCGCTGGGCTCGATCGCGTCAGCGTCGGCGCCGCGCGTGCTGCTGCGCCTGTTGGACGGCCGCGAGGTGGCCCCCGCGCCCGGGGGCGATCCGCGGGTGGCCATCTGGGGACCGCTCGAGGCGCGTCTGCAGCGTCGCGACCTGATGGTGCTCGGTGGTTTGAACGAAGGCGTCTGGCCGGCCCCGGCTGGCGACGATCCGTTTTTGTCGCGCAGCATGCGTGCGCGCCTGGGTCTGCCGTCGCTGGACGAACGCATCGGCCTCGCCGCCCATGACTTCGCCCAGCTCGCCAACGCGCCGGATGTGGTGCTGACCCGCGCGCTGCGCCGCGACGGTGCGCCGACCTTGGCGTCACGCTGGCTGTGGCGACTGCAAACGCTGGTGAAGGGCGCAGGCGAAGCGCTCACGCGTTCGGATCAGCATTTGCATTGGGCGCGCGCGGTGGATCGCCCGGGTGCGGCGCGGGCGGCGAAGGTTCCACGCCCGCGCCCGCCTGCCGGCAAGCGCCTTACGCGCTTGAGCGTGACCCAGGTGGAGACGCTTATCCGCGATCCTTACGCGCTCTACGCAAGGCGCATCCTGGGACTGGATTATCTGAAGCCGATCGGCGCGCCGGCGGGTCCCGCCGAGCGCGGCAGCGCCGTGCACAAAGCTATCGAGCGCTTTGAGGACGGCGGCGATCCGGCGCGGCTCTCCGATCTGCTGGACGAAGAATTGCGTCGCGCCGGAGTATCGCCTGAGCGCCGCGCCGCCGAGCGCGCGCGCCTCATGATCTCCGCGAACGCGCTGGTCGCCTGGTTCGCCCAGCGCGGCGGTGCGCGTGTCTATCGCGAAGTCAAGGGCGTGCTGGCGGTCGGCGACGTAGACTTGTCGGGGATCGCCGACCGCATCGAGATCGGCGACGCCCACGTCGCCATCCTGGATTTTAAAACCGGCGCGCCGGCGACCAGGCGGCAGGTCGAGGCCGGGCTGGCGCCGCAACTGCCGCTGGAGGCGGCGATGCTGGCGCGCGGCGCATTCGCGGGCGTGCCGGCCGCGCGCGCCACTGAGCTTGGCTACTGGCGTTTCGGCAATTCCGAGCCAACGCCGAAGCCCCTTGATCTCGACGCCATGGCGGAGGCGGAAAAGGCGCTGTCAGCGCTCAAGGGGCTGCTGGATCGCTACGCAGAGCCCGATCAGGCGTTTCTCTCCAAACCGCGGGTGATGCTGATCAAGCCGTACACAGAGTACGATCATCTGGCGCGGCGCAAGGAATGGGCCGACGCGGAGGGCGACGAATGAGCAGCGCCGTTCGCGACTCCGACCGCAATCAGCGCGCCGCGGCCGATCCGGCAAGCTCAGTATTCGTCACCGCCAATGCGGGCTCCGGCAAAACCAAAGTGCTGGTCGACCGCATCGCGCGGCTGCTGCTTGCCGGCTCGACGCCCTCGGCGTTCCTGTGCATCACCTACACCAAGGCTGCCGCTGCGGAGATGCAGCGGCGCCTGTTCGACCGCCTCGGCGGCTGGTGCGTGCTGAGCGATGCCGATCTCGCCGCGGCGCTCATGGCTCTGAACGGCGAAAAGCAGCTGCAGCCGTCGCCGGCTATGCTCACCCGCGCGCGCGCGCTGTTTGCGCAGGCGCTGGAGACGCCCGGAGGCTTGAAGATCCAAACCATCCACGCGTTTTGTGAGCGCCTGCTGGCGCGGTTCCCGCTCGAGGCCGGCGTGCCGCCCGGATTCGATATTGCCGACGAGGCGCGGGCCGCGGCGCTGCTGGGGCGCGCGCGTGCGGAAGCGGCGTTGGCGGAGGATGCGCCGCAGGAGGCGTTCCGGCGCTTTGCCGCACGCATGGACGGCGAATCGCTGGAGGCGTTGCTCGACCGGCTGGCGCTCAAGCGAGCAGATTTTCACCGCTATACCGCTCGTCATGGCGGCGGCGTATTCGCGGAGGCGGCGATCAGGAACCGCCACGGGGCGCGCCAGAGCGGCGATGCATTTTGCCGGAGTTTTGTTGCGGCCCAGGACTGGACCGCGCTGCAGCGCGCCGCGGTCGCGCTGCTGGAAGGGGGCGCGCAGGACCAGGCTGCCGCCCAGCGCCTGCGCGCTGCACTGGTCCGTCGTGACGGAGATGCGCGCGCCTGTACGCAGGCGTGCTTCGCGTTCGCGTTCAACTCCAATGACGAACCTTACAAGAAACTCGTCACCGCACCGCTCAAGCAGCAGTATGGCTGGCTTGAGCCGGCGCTGGCGGGCTTCGTGGCGGCGTGCGCGACTGCGCGCGAGCGCTTGAACGCCATCGAGCGCGCCGATGACGCCGCCGCCGCCCTGCAATTGGCGTTGAAGCTCGACGAAGCCTATGAGCGCGCGAAAGCGCAGGCTGGCGCTTTGGATTTCGACGATCTGATCGAACACGCCCAAGCGTTGCTGCAGCGTTCCGAAGCCGCGCCCTGGGTGCTTTACAAGCTCGACGGCGGCATCGATCACATCCTGGTCGACGAAGGCCAGGATACGAGCCCGGCGCAGTGGGATCTGATCGCGCCGCTGCAGGAGGAATTCTTCGCCGGCTCGGGCGCGCGCGAGAAAGTGCGTACGGTGTTTGCAGTGGGCGATCCCAAGCAGAGCATCTACGCATTCCAGGGCGCCGATCCGCACCGCTTCCTCAAAGAAGCGCAGAAGCTCGAAAAGCGCGCGCGCGGCGCTAAGTCGCCATTTACAGCCCCCGATTTGCGCACTTCGTTCCGCTCCGCGCCGGAGATATTGCGCGCTGTTGACGCAACGATGTCCGGCAAGCCGCTGATCACCGCGCTTCCCGGCAAGCACGACGAAATAGTGCATCGCGCGGCGCGCGAGCGCGAGGGCGGGGCTGTTGAGGTGTGGCCGTTGGCGCGCCGTCCTGAACTGAAACCGGCCGCGCCGTGGGACGCGCCGGTCGATGTCGAAACCTGCGCCAGCGTGCACGCCGTGCTTGCCAAGGCAATCGCGCAACGCGTGCAGGCGATGATCGCTGCCGGCGAAGCGGTGTGGGACAAGGGCGTGTTGCGGGCGATGGGGCCGGGCGACGTCCTGGCGCTGGTGCGCACGCGCGGGGCTCTCTTCCACGAGCTGATCAAGGCGTTCAAGTCCGCCCGCATGCCGGTGGCGGGCGCTGACCGCATGACGCTGAAGGATGAGCTCGCGGTAGAGGATTGCCTGGCGCTGATGCGGGTGGCGCTCGATCCCGCCGACGATCTCTCGCTTGCGTGCGTCCTCAAGGGGCCGTGGTGCAATCTGGATGACGACGACGCCGATCTTTTTCCGCTCGCCTATGGGCGCGGCCGCGAGACGCTCGCTGCGCGTTTGCTTGCCAGCACCGAGCCGAAGTATGCGCGCGCCCAGCACATGCTGCGGGCGCTGGAAGCGCGCGCAGGCGCCGGCCCGTTCGCGTTCTTGAGCTGGGCGCTGGAGACACCAGACGCCAACGGCGATACCGGCTGGTCGCGGGTGTTCGCGCGGCTTGGCCCCGAAGCGCGCGATCCATTGGAAGAATTGCTGCAGAGGGCGCTGAAACCCGGCGCGCACTCGGCGCCGACGCTGCAGCGTTTCCTACACGAGATCGAGTCCGACGCGGGCCAGGTCAAGCGCGAGCTGGAGGCCGAAACTGGCGCAGTGCGGGTGATGACGGTGCACGGCGCCAAGGGCCTGGAAGCGCCTCTGGTCATTCTGCCCGACGCCACCGCGCCCGCCAATGACAAGCCCGAAAGCGGGCTAATGTTCGACGCTGAGCGTGGGCCCTTCATGAGCGTGCGCAGCAGCGATGACGATGCGGCCACGCGCGCTGCGCGTGCTGAGCACGCTGAGCGAATGCAAAGCGAGCACTGGCGGCTGCTCTACGTCGCGATGACGCGCGCGCGCGATCGGCTCATCGTGTGCGGGGCCCAACACGGCAACGGCAAATCGGGAGAGGCCGAGGAAAGCTGGCGGCTCGCCGCCGAGCAGGCTCTGGTGCGTCTTGGCGCGGCGCACTGCGAAACCCCCTTCGGCGAAGGCTGGCGCCTGGGCGCGGTGTCCCATGCGCCGGCCGCAAGCGCGCGGGCGACGCCCGAGGGTGGCGTTCCGGCTTGGGCGAAAGCGCCTGTCGCGCCTGCGTCCGCTTCGGCGTCTGCCGCACCGTCGCGCGCTGCGCACGCGGAGCCGGCGCTTTTTTCTCCGCGCGGCGATGGCGCCAGGCGGTTCCGGCGCGGCCGGCTTATCCATGGCTTGCTCGAGCGCCTCCCTGACGTCGAAGCGCCGCGACGCGGCGACGCTGCGCGCGCCTGGCTCGAACGTCAGGGTGTAACCGAGGCTGATGCGCGCGCGTACACGCAGGAGGCGCTGCGCGTCATCGATGACGCTGCCTTCGCGCCGCTGTTCGGCGCCGAAAGCCGCGCTGAGGCGCCGATCATTGGTCAGGCCGGCGGCAAACTGGTCAGCGGCGTTGTCGATCGGCTCGCCGTCGATGGCGATCGCGTGCTGGTGCTTGACTTCAAAACCGACCGTCCGGCGCCGAGCGATGCGGCCGGGGCCCCAGACTCCTACGTGCTGCAGATGGCGCTTTACCGCGAGGTGCTGCGGGCGGTGTTTGCGCGCAAACAGGTGGTTTGCGCGCTGCTGTGGACAGAGATCCCACGGCTTATGGAGCTGCCGCAGGAGCGGCTCGACGCTGCCTTTGAACGCTTCCGCAACGGTTGAATGCGTCAATATTCGCGCTTACATCCAATGCAGAATTTGTAGCCTGAGGAGAAGTCCCTGTGTCCACCGCCAAAGTATCGGACGATAGCTTCGAGGCCGACGTGCTGA
>CAZNTI010000014.1:14379-15225 GCA_964575885.1 uncultured Terricaulis sp. | reverse complement strand
AGAAACGGCGCGCCGGGATCGAGCAAGCGCTCAACGCGTTCTCTCGGAAGAAGTTTGCCGCGCGACGTGTGGCGCGTGCGCGCCTCCTCCGAACCGCCGAGCGCGATCTGCGCCGTGCGTTCGCGCAAAAGCTGCGCCAAGCCGCGATGATGCGCGTCGTTCCTTGCGAACGCTTCGGAATTGGGATCGATGTTGGAATTTAGTTTCATGTCGGGCTCTGTTTCCCCTGCCCCTCCAGGGAGAGGGTTCCTTGAGTCGCGAGATCACCCGCCAATGATCTCCCGCCCAATCAAAAACCGCCGCACTTCGTTGGTGCCGGCGCCGATGTCGTACAGCTTAGCGTCGCGCAGGAAGCGCTCAACGGGGAAGTCTTTCGTGTAGCCGGCCCCGCCGAGGGCCTGGATGGACTCGAGTGCGACCTTCACCGCGCTTTCGGACGCATAAAGAATGGCGCCGGCGGCGTCCTGGCGGGTGGTCCGGCCCAAGTCGCACGACTTGGCGACGGTGTACACGTAGGCGCGCGCCGAGTTCAGCGCGACGATCATATCGGCGACCTTGGCCTGCATCAGCTGGAACGAGCCGATCGGGCGGCCGAACTGCTTGCGCTCGCGCACATAGGGCAGCACCACGTCGAGGCAGGCTTGCATGATGCCAAGCGGACCCGCAGCCAGCACCGCGCGCTCATAGTCCAAGCCGCTCATTAGCACGCCTGCACCATGATTGACGGGGCCGAGCGTGTTCTCCTCCGGCACCTCACAATCTTCGAACACCAGTTCTCCAGTGTCGGAGCCGCGCATGCCGAGCTTGTCGAGCTTC
Organism: uncultured Terricaulis sp.; assembly: GCA_964575885.1. Classification (GTDB taxonomy): domain Bacteria; phylum Pseudomonadota; class Alphaproteobacteria; order Caulobacterales; family Aquidulcibacteraceae; genus Vitreimonas. The sequence continues at coordinate 14,409 of CAZNTI010000014.1, read as the reverse complement.
TGGACGGTGGAGAAGCCCTTCATCCCGCGC
>CAZNTI010000014.1:0-14369 GCA_964575885.1 uncultured Terricaulis sp. | reverse complement strand
TGATGAATGCGGTGATGCCCCCCGAGCCGGCGAGAGGTTCAGTCTTAGCGTACACGACCAGCGTATCGGCGTGCGGGGCGTTAGTGATCCAGAACTTCGTGCCGTTGAGCACGTAGCGGTCGTCATGCTTCTCGGCGCGCAGCCGCATGCCGATGACGTCGGAGCCCGCGCCAGCCTCGCTCATCGCCAAGGCGCCGACGTGAGCGCCGCTGATGAGCTTTGGCAAGTACTGCTTTTTCTGCGACGGCGTGGCCCAACGGCGCAGCTGATTAATGCAGAGGTTCGAGTGTGCGCCGTAGCTGAGGCCGATCGCCCCGCTGGCGCGGCTCACCTCTTCCATCGCCACCACGTGCTCGAGGTAGCCCAGGCCAAGCCCGCCGTCGGCCTCCTCAACGGTAATGCCGTGGAGGCCGAGTTCGCCCATTTCCGGCCAAAGGTCGCGCGGGAAGGTGTTGGTCTCGTCGATCTCGGCGGCGCGCGGAGCAATGTTGTCTGCGGCGTACCGGCGGGTGGTGTCGCGGATGGCCTCGGCGGTGTCGCCGAGGCCAAAATCCAGATCGTAAGTATATGACATGCGAGCCCTATCAGCGGCGTCTCAGGCGCCCTTTCGCGTCAAGCCTTAACGCAATCCGCCTGCCGCGCGAACCGGTTCGATTAACCCAGCGTCTTGTGGGCTTTTATCGGAACCGTTACGATACAGGAACGTTCGGGTCTTTGGTCGGTATCATGGCAATTTCAGCGCGGCCTGTTTGGACAGGCCAAATTCGGCTCGCCCTAGTGGCGCTGCCCATCAAGCTTTATTCCGCGCTCGATTCGCGGGAAAAGATCGCGTTCAACCAAATCCACGAGCCGACCAAGCAGCGGATCAAATACGAAAAGGTCGTCCCCGGCGTCGGTGCTGTGGACAAAGACGAGATCGTCAAAGGCTACGAATTTCAGAAGGGCCGGTATGTGCTCTTCTCGGACGAGGAATTCGACGCCCTGAAGATCGAGTCGAAGAAAACGCTCGACATGGTGCAGTTCGCCCCTGCCGACACCATCGACCCGCTTTATTTCGACAAGCCCTATTACGCGCTGCCCGACGGCAAGCTGGCTGACGAGCCCTACCGGGTGGTGCGCGACGCACTGCGTAAAACCAACAGCGTAGGGCTTGGCCAGATCACCATGCGCGGGCGCTCGTACATCGCGGCAGTCAAGGCCTACGAGGACGGGCTTTTGGTCGAGACCGTGCACTACGCCGAGGAGTTGCGCGCCGCCAAGTCGTTCTTCGATGACATTCCGAAGGGCGACTCCGACCCCGATCTTGTCGATCTGGCGGAGGAATTGATCAAACGCAAAAAGGCCGATTTCGACCCGTCGCGCTTCGAGGACGAGTACGCGCAGGCGCTGGAGCGCCTGGTCAAGAAGAAGATCGAGCGCGAGGGCGAACTGGTACTGGAGGATCAGGAAGAGCCCTCGCCGGAATATGGCGGCAACGTGGTCTCGCTGGTCGATGCGCTGAAGAAGTCGCTGGCCAAGAAGCAGACGGCCCCGGATGGCGAAGGCGCGCACGAAGCCGACGACAGGCCGGCGCCAAAACGCAAAGCCGCCGCCGAGAAGGTGCGCGCCGCGCCGCGGGCCAAGGCCCCAGCGAAGGCCGCCGCCAAAGCCGCTCCGAAGCGCGCTAAAAAATAGCCTCACCTGCCGAATCTGAATGGCGAAGCACCCGACAGCGCCGCGCGAGACGCTCCTCGAGTACAGCCGCAAACGCGACTTCGGCAGGACCAGCGAGCCCAGCGGCGGCGAGCTAAAGACCGCCGGCGGCATGTTCGTGGTGCAAAAACATGCCGCTACACGCCTGCACTACGACTTCAGGCTGGAACATGACGGCGTGCTGCTGAGTTGGGCGGTGCCGCAGGGGCCTAGCCTTGATCCGACGATCAAGCGGCTCGCCGTGCGCACCGAGAACCATCCGCTCGAATACGGCGCCTTCGAGGGCGTCATCCCAAAGGGCGAGTACGGCGCCGGCGCCGTGATCATCTGGGATACCGGCAAGGTCCGATGGATCGCCGATCCCCGCGAGGGTCTGGCCAAGGGCGAACTCAAGTTCGTCCTCGCCGGCCAACGACTCAAGGGCGAGTTCCACCTGGTCAAGATCAAGCCGCGCGAGGGCGAAAAGAGCCAGCCGTGGCTGCTCTTCAAGTCGCGCGACGCCTACGCCACCGCCGACGACCCGTTGCCGCGCGCGCTCACGAGCGTGAAGACCGGGCGCACTCTGGACGATCTGAAGGCCAAGGGCGGGCGGGTTTGGAGCAAAGGCGGCGAGAAGATGCTCGCACCGCCGGCGCCGGCGCCTGCGTGGGGGTTCGTGGCGCCCGCGCTCTGCCAGCCGGTGGAAACGCCGCCCGTCGGCGACCAGTGGCTGCACGAGATCAAGTACGACGGCTATCGCCTGCAAGCCGCGGTCAGCGGCGCGCTCGTGCGCCTCTACACCCGCACAGGGCTCGATTGGACCCCGCGCTTCTCGCGCGTCGCCGAGGCGCTCGCCGCGCTCGATCTGGGCGATGTGCTCCTCGATGGCGAAGTGGCGGTCGCCGACGCCAAGGGCCGCACTGACTTCGCGGCGTTGCAGCGCTCGCTCGACCATGGCGAAGCCAAGGGCGTCAGCTATTTTGTGTTCGACCTCATCGCACAAGGCGCAGAGGACCTGCGCAAGCTCCCTCTCAGAACACGCAAGGCGCGCCTGGAGAAGCTTCTTGCGCACGCCAAGGCGCCAATTCACCTCAGCCCATTCGTCGAAGGGGCCGGGCCCCATGTGCTTGAGGCGTTTCGTGAACGGGGTCTTGAGGGCGTTGTCTCGAAGAAAGCAGACTCAGCCTATCGCGCTGGACGCACGCCATCGTGGCGCAAAGCGAAATGCCTGAATGAGCGAGAGTTCGTGATTGTCGGCTACCAGCCCTCCGCGAAGCGCGCGTTCTCCTCATTGCTGCTCGCCGACCGTGAAGACGGCAAACTGACCTATCGCGGCAATGTCGGCGCCGGCTTCAGCGACAATACCATGCGCGCGCTCGCCGCGGAACTCGACGCGACGGCGCTGGCCAAGGCCCCGCTGACGGTCCCGCGCGAAAGCGCGCGCGGCGCACGATGGGTGAAGCCGGCCTTGGTGGCGCAAGTCCGCTACGCGGAAGTAACGCCGGACGGCTTACTGCGTCACGCCACCTTTCTGGGATTGCGCGGCGACAAGCCGGCCGAGGAGGTGCGCATCGAAAGCGAGCGTCCCGCGTTGCAATCGCGCGTGCGCCTGACCCACGCGGATCGCATCCTCTTCCCCGACGCCGGCGTCACCAAGGCCGAGTACGCGGCCTATCTGGAAGCGGTGAGCACGCGCATGGGACCGCACGTGTTCGGCAGGCCTGTTAGTCTTGTGCGCGCACCCGACGGCGCAGGCGCACAGAGCTTTTTCCAGAAGCACGCAATGGCCGGGGCGCCGAATGATATTCAGACGGTTCCGGTGACTGAGAGCGACGGCGAGGCTGCACGCTATCTCACGCTGCCGAACGCTGCCGCCTTGGTCGCATGCGCGCAGATGTCGGGGCTGGAAATCCATCTCTGGGGCGCGCGCAATGATGCGCTGGAAAAACCCGACCGTATGGTGTTCGACCTAGACCCCGACGAAGATCTGCCGTTTCAAGCTGTCAGCCGCGCCGCCTTCGACATCAGGGCGCTCCTGGACAGCGCCGGACTTGCGTCCTTCGCCATGCTGACCGGCGGCAAAGGCCTGCACATCGTGCTCAATCTCAAGCGCCGGCACGATTGGGCGGAGGTGAAGGGCTTTGCCGGCGCGCTTGCCGAGCAGATCGCCGCGCTCGATCCAAAGCGTTTCGTCGCGACCATGACCAAAGCCAAGCGCAAGGGAAAGATCTTCATCGACTACTTCCGCAACGGACGCGGCGCCACCGCGATCGCGCCCTATTCCACGCGCGCGCGCGGCGCCGCGCCAGTAGCAGCCCCCGTCAGCTGGACGGAACTCAAGAGCATTCCTGAGGCGTCCGCGTTCAAGCTTCGCGACATGAGCGCACGCCTGCGCCAGCCAGATCCTTGGGCAGACTACGACGCCCATGCAGTCTCGATCACCAAGGCGGTGCGCGCTAAGCTTGGTCTCGATTGAGCGCAGCCGTCGCTCGCTTATTCAATGATGCCGCTTTTCCATTCGGCGTCGCGACGCGGTAGGGCGAGATAGGCGCCGCTGCGCATTTCCATCAGCCGTGACGCTGTGCGCTCGAATTCGAAGCTCTGATCTCCGGCTGGGTAGAGATCAGCGGGCTCGGCGTCCGCAGACGCGATGAGCTTCACTTTGGCCTCGTAAAGGGCGTCGATCAGCGTGCGAAAGCGCGCGGCCTCCTCGCGCTTGGCTGGACTGAGCTTGGGAATCTCCTCCAGAAGCACGGTGTGGAAACGCTCGGCGATCTCGAGATAATCCGCTGGTCCCAAAGGCCGCGCGCACAATTCGTCGAAGCTGAAGCGGGCGACCCCGGCGGCCGCGCGCTGCACTACAAGATCGCGCCCACCGACGTCGAGCGTCAGCTGGTGCGCCGCCGCCCCAAGAGTAAGGCGCCGCCACGCCTGCTCCATCGCCTCTTCCGCCGCCGGTCCAAGCGGTGCGCAATAGACCGGCGCCGCCATCAATTGACCAAGCCGGAAATCGCGCGGACCGCCAACTTCCACGACATCGAGCTTCTCCTTCAGCAACGCGATGAAGGGCAAGAACAGCTGTCGATTGAGGCCGTTCTTGTAGAGATCGTCCGGCAGCCGGTTTGAGGTCGCCACGATCACCACATCCGCCGCGAACAGACGCTCGAACAGGCGTCCAAGAATCATCGCGTCGGCGATATCGGTCACCTGGAATTCGTCGAAACACAGGAGACGCGCCTCGTCGGCGACTTGTGCAGCGGCTTGCGCGATCAGCTGGTCCTGACCCCCGCCGCGGGCGCGCGCTTGACGCAGAAAGGCATGGCGCTTCTGCATGAATTCGTGGAAGTGGACGCGGCGCTTCTTTTTGATGGGCGCAGCCTCGAAAAAGAGATCCATCAGCATGGACTTGCCGCGCCCAACCGGGCCCCACAGGTAAATTCCCCGGGGCTGCGGCGGCGCGTTGAACCAGGCGGTCGGTCGGGCAAGCGCACCCGCGAGCGCGTCAAGGCGCTCGGCGGCGCGCTCTTGCGCTGCATCGGGTTCAAGCGCGCCCTGCGCGAGGCGCTGGCGATACGCAGCCAGGGGCGTCATTCCGAGTCTCCCGCACGCCCGCCAAGGCCAGCCGCGCGGGCCCCACAAAAGCCTGCACGCCGAGTTGAAGGCAAGCCCCGCGTCGGCTCTTTTCGTCAGGTCCGCGCCGTGCTTCCCTGCCGCCAAGGTGTCACCATCGCGAGTATAGAATGACACAGACCGAAGCCGTTGCGACACTGCGCAGCCCTACAGCGCCGCCCAAGCATATCGTCGATGTTCTCATCGAGGAACGGGCGCCGAAACTGTCGGTGAGCCCAGCTTGGCCGTTGCTGCGCCCAGTGCTCTACACCGTTCTCAACTACGACAAGGCAGTGCGCATGGCCGACACGATCGCGCCGCTGGGCGGACGCGAGGCGATGGAGTTCATGTCGCAGCTGCTCAGCCTGCGCCTGCAAGTGCACGGGCTCGAGCGAATGCCGGCCTCCGGCCCGTTTCTGATCCTGGCCAACCATCCGACCGGCATCACCGACGGCATCGCCATGCACGACGCAATCAAAGCGGTGCGGCCGGATACTTTGTTTTACGCTAATTCCGACGCCCATCGCGCCTGCCCAGGCTTCAGCGACAATCTCATTCCGGTGGAATGGGTGGCCCACAAGCGCACCCGCGAGCGCACGCGGCTCACTTTGAAGCTCACCGAACAGGCGTTCTCCGATCAGCGGCCGCTGGCGATTTTCCCTGCAGGCCGGCTCGCGCGGCTGCGCGATGGGGTGCTCACCGATCCGGAATGGATGCCCACCGCGGCAAGCCTCGCGCGCAAGTACGAGTTGCCAATCCTGCCCTGCCACGTTGCGGGGCCTTACGCGTTCTGGTTCCACACCTTCAGCAAGATCTCGCCTGAGTTGCGCGACATCACGCTGTTCCACGAACTCTTGAACAAGCAGGGCAAGACCTATCGCTTAAGCTTCGGTCCGCTGATCCCGCCAACACACACGAGCGGTGACGCGGTAAGCGTGGTGCGCAAGCTCAAGCACTACGTCGAGCGGGTTCTGCCTGACGCGCCGGACGCGCCGTTCGACCCCGACGGCCCCGAGTGCCGATGGCGTGACCCTGCCCCAACCGGCGCAGCGGCGCCGCCGCCGCAGCGCTGAGCCAAAAAAAGCGCGGCCGCGCGCTTGCGTTTAGTGCATAGTGCACCATCTGAAGGTGGCGCCGGGCCGAGGCGCGCGGGTTATCGACTGTTAATCGCACCCCCGCGCGCATCAACACGCCTCGCGCCTTACGCCGCCGGTTTGGCGGAGCGGGCCGATTGGTTCGGGTTATCGCAATCTGTAGGCCGCGGGTTCGATCCCCGCCGGGTTCGCAAGAACGCGTAGCTCAGTTGGTAGAGCGGCAGGAGGGCTTGTCCCTTTCCCGTCCAGCGCCACGCCCGCTCCCCCAAACCGACGGCGCGCGCGCCATGAGGCGGCGCGGGCCGATTGGATGAGGTTATCGCAAGCTCCGCTCCGGGTTCGCCCACCGCGGAACGCGGCCACAGCGCCGCTCTCCTTGTCCGGCGCCACGCCCGCGCTTCCCCATGGCGCACAACAGCAAGGATGGGCCGGAGGCATTCGGCTTATCGGTTCAACTCCAACCGGGTCCGCCCCTTTCCTTATGGGCCCGGTAGCTCGCTTGGTGAGCTTTGCCGGCGCCGCACACGCCCGTGCTTGCTGTTGTACGTGAAGAGATTCGACGGGCGGGCCGATTGCATCGGCTTATCGTCTGCACAACGAAGGGTCGCGGGTTCGAATCCCGCCAGGTCCGCTTTTATGGGCCTGTAGCTCAGCGGTAGAGCGTCGCCGGGGCGCCCAACACGCCCGCCCGTCGAGATCTTCATTTGCGCTTTAGTGCATTATGCACTAAAGCGCAAAATGTCGGCGGTCCGACAGTTGACGGTTATCGGTAAGAGCACCGGCTGCAAAGCCGGAGGTCGCGGGTTCAAGCCCCGTCCGGTCCAATCTTGGGGGCCGCGTAGCTCAGTCTTCCGTTGGCGATCAGCACGCCCGCCGATCTTTATATATCGCACGAGGAGGCGGCGATGCCGCGCAAGTACACGCAACATCTCACCGGCTCGTCTCAATCCGACGTCCTGCCCGGCATGGTGCGCAATTCTGCGGGCGGGGCGGCCTATCCGGTCGACGACTGGAAGCGCTTCGAGCGTTTCCTGGTCCTGGGATCGGAAGGCGGATCCTATTACGCCAGCGAGCGCGCGCTGACGCGCGAGAACGCGCAAGCGACGGTTTCCTGCATCGCCGCCGACGGCAAGCGCGCGGTGGACATGATCGTACAGATTTCCGATGCCGGCCGCGCGCCCAAGAACGAGCCTGCTATCTTCGCACTGGCGCTGGCGGCGTCGAGCGCCGACGATAGCGCCCGCGCCGCCGCACTTGCGGCGCTGCCGAAGGTTTGCCGCACCGGCACGCACCTGTTCCAGTTCGCGGACGCCGTGAACGACATGCGGGGGTGGGGCCGGGCGCTGCGCCGCGCCGTGGCGGAGTGGTATCTCGACAAGCCCGTTGACGCGCTGGCGCTGCAGGCGGTGAAGTACAAGAACCGTGAAGGCTGGTCGCACCGCGACCTGCTGCGGTTGGCGCACCCGGCCGCCGAAGCGGACGATGCCGAGCGGCGCGCGCTGTTCGACTGGATGTGCGGCCGCGAGGTCGCGCCTGAAGCGTTGCCCCGGCTGGCGCGCGCGCATGACGAAGCGCTGAAGGCGGAGTCAGCCGAAGCGATCGCCAAGCTTGTGCGCGATACGTCGCTGCCGCGCGAAGCGGTGCCGCCGGAATGGCAGAACGAAAAGGACGTCTGGGACGCTCTGCTGGTCGACATGCCGATGCATGCGATGATCCGCACGCTCAATCGCATGACCAGCGCCGGCCTGATCGCGCCGATGAGCGACGCCGCCAAGTACGTGGCGGCTCGGCTGCAGGACGCCAAAGCTCTTGCCAAGGCGCGGGTGCATCCGCTCGCGCTGCTGCTCGCGCACGCCACCTATGCGGGCGGCCGCGGGCTCAAGGGCCGCCTGCAATGGGAACCGGTGCGCGAGGTCGTGGACGCGCTTGACCGCGCCTTCTATCTGGCGTTCGAGGCGGTGGAACCTGCCAACAAGCGCATGCTATTGGCCATTGACGTATCCGGGTCGATGGATACGGGCCAGATCGCTGGTGCGCCGTTGACCCCGCGCGAAGGCGCTGCTGCGATGGCGCTCGTCACCATTGCGACGGAGCCTGATACGCATACGGTCGCGTTCTCCTCGGAGGGCCCGAAGGGGTGGAAGTCACCGTTCGACTCGCGCTGGTCGGGCTACACCGATGGCTTGTCGCCGCTGCCGCTGTCGCCGAAGCAGCGGCTCGACGACGTGGTCAAGCAGATGCGGGGCATTCCGTTCGGCGGCACCGATTGCGCCCTGCCGATGCTCTACGCTCTCGATCGCAAACTGCCGGTGGACGCCTTCGTGATCTACACCGACAGCGAGACCTGGGCGGGCAAGGTGCATCCGGTCGAAGCGTTGCAGCGCTACCGCGCCGAGATGAACATCCCGGCCAAGCTGGTGGTGGTGGGCATGGTGGCGAACCAATTCTCCATCGCCGATCCGACCGACGCGGGAACCCTCGACGTGGTCGGCTTCGACGCTGCGGCGCCGGCGGTGATCGCCGACTTCGTGCGGGGCTAAAGGGTGGGCTGGCGTAACCTGGAAACGGGGCGGCAGCTCACCCCGGACGAGCTTCGCGTTGTCGGCGAAGAATTATTCGGCCGCTGGGGCTGGCAGACACGGCTTGCCGAGGCGCTTGAAGTGGATGGATCGACGGTGCGGCGCTGGGTTTCCGGCGCCGTGCCGATTCCGCACCCCGTCAAACACGCTCTGCGGCTGATGCTGGAAAACCAGAGCTTGCGGGCGGCCGCGGCGGCGCCCGCCTCGGACAAGCGCCCGGCCAAGCCGCGCTCGCGGCGTTAGACTTTCCGCTCCACCATAGCCTTCTTGATTTCGGCGATGGCTTTGGCCGGGTTGAGGCCCTTCGGGCAAACCTGGGTGCAATTCATGATCGTGTGGCACCGATAAAGCTTGAACGGATCTTCGAGCGCATCGAGGCGCGCGCCGGTGTTCTCGTCGCGGCTATCGGCGATCCAGCGATAGGCCTGCAACAGCGCAGCGGGGCCGTAATAGCGATCCGGGTTCCACCAGTAGGATGGGCACGAGGTCGAGCAGCAGGCGCACAGGATGCACTCATAGAGCCCGTCGAGCTTGGCTCGCTCTTCGACGCTCTGGCGCCATTCGGCGTCCGGCTCCGGCGTCAGCGTCTGCAGGAACGGCTCGATGGCCGCATACTGCGCCATGAAGTTGGAGAGATCGGGAACCAGATCCTTCAGCACCGGCTGTGCCGGCAGGGGCGAGATAGTGATGGTTCCCGACGGCAGTTCATCGATGCCCTTGGTGCACGCAAGCGTATTGCGTCCGGCGATGTTCATCGCGCACGAGCCGCAGACGCCCTCCCGGCAGGAGCGGCGGAAGGTAAGGGTCGAATCGATGGTGTTCTTGATGGCGATCAGGGCGTCGAGGACCATCGGGCCGCAAGCGTCGAGATCGAGATCGTAGGTGTCCCAGCGCGGGTTCTCGCCTGTATCGGGATCGTAGCGATAGACCCTGAAACTGCGCACCCGCTTAGCGCCCTTGGCGGCGCGGTGGCGCTTGCCGGCTTTGACCTGGGAATTCTTCGGCAGCGTAAGTTGAACCATGGCGGCGCGAACGTGACTACGCCGCGTGGCCCCGTCAAGCGCGCCGATTGCCCCATGTCACGGCGCGGCCGCCGGGCTTCCCCGACCGTACCAGTCGATGCGCCGGGTCGCGATCATGGTCGCGGCAATCACCGCGAAGGTCACCACCGAACCCGCCAGCAGCGCAAAGTCCTCGAGTGTCATCAGCACGTACATGGCAACGTAAAGCGCTCCCAAGCCGATCAGCGCGCGCACCCCCACCCCGAACGAATTGAACGAGGCGCCGGCATAGTACGCCAGCAAGGCGACCGTGGCCCCAGCGCCTATCGCGAACGCCAGGGTGAACCCGATGAATTCTGTCATTGACAAAAGCAGCAGGTAAAAGACGCACTGCGCCAGCCCGACGAGGAGATACTGCGCCGGGTGGGCGCGCCTGCCGCTGACCGCCTCGAAGATAAGCGTCGCCAGAAACACGATCCCGATGAACATGATCCCGTAGCGGACGGCGCGGGCGACCCCCTGATACACATCGTCGGTGGCCACGAAGCTCACCGCCATGTCGCGGACAGCGGCTTCTCCGAGGTTGAAGGTCGTGAGGTCCGCCGCCTTCTGGATGCCGCGCGCCACGAAAGGCACCCGCCACGACACCACAAAACCCTCCGCGCTCGGATCGAGCGCCTCGGAGGACTGGAAATAGCCTTCTACACGCGTATCGGTGCGGTCGCCGCGTATGGTGGCGGCGGTGTCCTGAGCGAAGGCGGCGATGGCGAAACGCTGAGAGCCTGTCAACTCAAGGCGCGTTTCAACTGCGAAGTCAGCGGGCGTGGCCCCAAACGGCGCGGGCGCGGCGAACGCCTGCAGGTAAGGCGCGGACTCCTGGCGGGGGCCTGAGAAAATGCCACTATTGACGACGGTCGGCGGCGGCGCGGCGACGGCCAGATCGGAGATCGGCTCCAGCGTGGCGCTCGTGCCGTCGGCGAAGCGGAGTCCCACTGCATTACGGATGGCGCGGCTGTCGCGCACGAACATCACGATCCTGGCCTGCGACCAGTCCAGACGATAGGACGGATCAATATCGGCAAGCGCAGCGGCGGGGGCGAAGCTGGCGTCAAACTCGGTGGTCGCGGTGTAAATGGCGGCGCGATAAATGCCGCGCCGGCGCTCTTCGACAGCGAGTGAGGCGTCGGCGCTGCCGGTTTCGGGGAAGACCACGAAGGTGCCGCGCTCGATGCGCCGCTGCACACGCCCCTGCTCGTCAGTGGTCTCGACCTGGCGCTGATACGGTGCAAGCAGCATCGGGCCGCCGACGACCTGCTCGCCGCCTGCCGCGGCGCCGATCTCGGCGGTGACCTGGCGCGCCCTGCCCGCGCGCTCGCCCACCAGCGCCCCCACCGTCAGCAGCGGAATACCCATGGCCAGGACCAGCACGCACACCAGCAGCAGCTTCAGCCCCAACGAGCCGCGAGGAATGAGTCCTGCAATAGGGTTCGAGGTGGTCACCGATGGCCCCTTCCGCCGGCGCTCATGACCGGACTGTAAGCTCATTGCTCGCGATCAAGGCGAGATGTCGACAGGGACAGAGCTTTCCGGCGGCGTCCAGATTTCTTCTTGCACCGGGCCGGGCGGCTCTGAGGTCCAGGCGATCACGAAAGCCGCCGCCCCCACCAGCGCCGATCCAATTGACCACAAGAGCGCCGCCCAGTCATAGCCGGTTTGCACCCGTTCGCCCTGGTCTGCGCCCGCGGCCGCCTGACGTCGCGCCTCAATCAGCACATAGCCGATGAGGAACAGCGCCGGGACCGCAAAACCCCAGGGCGCGGCCGCGGCCATCCACTCGCGGACGAACAACCCCAACGACCCCAACGCCAGCCCGCTCAGCACTGTAAACTCGACCAGCGCCTGCCCGCGATCGCCCAGCGCGGCGCGCAGGCGGCGGCGGCGCGCTGCCATTTCGGCGAACATTGAGGACAGAAATTGAGCCATCGCGGCGAGATAACCCAGCCGGGCCGTCCGGCCCAGGCTCGATTTCACGCCCCGCCACCGGTAGAAAGCGGAACCGCACAGGGAACAGGTCGCATGAAGCTCAATCTGAAGACCATCGGGATCGCCATCGGCGCCTTCGTCGTCGTGCTGGCGGCGGCGGTCGGGCTATTCATCGCCTTCTTTCCAAAGGAACTCGCCGCCGCCGAAGCGGAGCGCCGCATCGAGGAGGCCACGGGGCGCGAGCTGACGCTGGGGGCCGTCGACTTGAGCTTCTGGCCGGCGCTCGGCTTCTCGGCGGAGGCCGCCGTGCTCTCAAATCCGGAGGGCTTCCCGGCAGAAGAGCCGTTCATCGCCGCCGAGCGCATCGTGTTTGCAGTTGCCCTCATGCCGCTGCTGACAGGCAAAGTGGAGGTGAAGCAACTCATTTTCGAGGGCGCCGACGTGCGCTTGGTCGCCCGCGCCGAAGGTGGCGCCAATTGGGACTTTCCGACCGATCCCAACCAGTCACAGGATCAGGCCAGCATCGAGGACCTGCGCCTCGACGACGTGCGCTTTGTGGATGGGCGCATCTCCTTCCAGGGTGCGGAGGGTGAACCTTTGGTGCTCGAGGACGTCGACGCCAGCTTGGCGCTACGCTCGCTCGACGAACCGGCTCAGCTGACCACCGCATTCACCTATCGCGGCCAGCGCCTCGATATTGAGAGCGAAATCGACCTGCCGCGCGCGGTGCTCGATCAGGGCGAAACACCGCTCAGCGCGAGCATCTCAAGCGCTCTAGTGGAGGCAAGTTTCAACGGCGTCTTCGACGCCGCCACCGGCGCGCTGACGGGAAGCACCGAGGCGCGCGGCGCGAGCGTGCGGCAGTTGATGGCTTGGCTGGGTTCCCCCATGGGCGAAGGCGGGGGCTTCGGTGCGTTCTCACTCGCCGCCCAAATGGCGCGCGAAGACGACACCACCACTTTCACCGACGCCACCGTGCGCCTCGACAACATCAACGCCACCGGCACACTTTCGCTGGTCGCACCGGATGGCGCGAAGATGCGCGTCACCGGCGCGCTGCGCTCGCCCAGCGTCAACCTGAACCCTTATTTGCCCGCCGCCCCGCAAGGCGAAGGCGGCGTGAACACCGGCGCCGCCTGGAGCACAACGCCGCTCGATCTCAGCGGTTTGCGCGCACTCGACGCCGACCTGACGCTCAGCATCGGGGCGCTACAATTCCAGCGCATGGATTTCTCCGATGTTGAGATGAGTCTGCGCGTCGCCGATGGCGCCGCCGACGCGCGACTGACGCAGATTTCGCTCTATGGCGGAGGCGGGACTGCGCGGCTCGTCGCCGACGGTTCGGGCGAAACACCGCGCATCGCGGCCGAACTCAATGCGCAGAACATCCAGGCCGAGCCGCTGCTGCGGGACGCCATCGGCTTCGACCGCATCGTCGGCCGCGGCCAGCTGCGCGCATCTTTGGTCGGCGCCGGCGGCTCGCAGGCGGCGATCATGCGCAGCCTGCGCGGAACCAGTTCGTTCAGCTTCAACGATGGCCAGTGGAAGGGCGTCAACTTGGCGCAGGTCGCACGGACCGTACAATCGGCGCTGAGCGGACAGGCCGCCGCCGGCGGCGGCGGCGGGACCGACTTCGCGGAACTCGCCGCCGACTTCACCGTGTCAAACGGCGCCGCAGCAACTGAAAATCTGCGCCTTCTCAATCCGTTTGTGCGCCTGGAAGGGCGAGGCATCATCGACATCGGCGCCCAATCCATCGACATGCGGATATCGCCGCGGGCGGTGAACTCAATGCAGGGCCAGGGGGGCCAGCTGAACGCCGCCGGACTTGGGGTGCCGTTCCGTGTTTCGGGGCCCTGGTCAGGCGTCAGCTTCCGCCCTGCGCTTGAGGACATCGTACAGAGTCAACTCGGCCAGATCCTCGGCGACCGCGGCGCTCAGGATCCATTCGCAGCTCTGGGCGGAGTGTTCTCCGGCGGCGCGACGCAGCCCGCAGCACCCGCCGAAGAAGACGCCGAGCAGCCGGCGCCGACGGAACCCGCTGCGCCGCGATCGACCGAGGACCGCGTCCGCGACGCGATCGGCGGCTTCATGCGCGGCGGCGCTGGAAATCAGGAGAAGGAAAAAGGACCGGGCGGCTAATGCGTCGGGACATTGCTCTACGCGGCGCGCGTTGCGGTCGCGGCCGGCGCCCATACCGTCAGGGTGAAGGTCGAGCCCGCGCCAAGTTTACTTTCGACGACGACGTCGCCGCCGAGCAAACCAGCAAGACGCTTGGTGATCGCCAACCCTAGTCCCGTGCCGCCATATGCGCGGGTCAACGATGCGTCGCCTTGCACAAAGGGCTGAAACAACCGCTCGACCTGTTCGGCGCTCATGCCGATGCCGGTATCGGCCACCGCGACCACGAGCATTTCGCGGGCGCGCCGCAC
>CAZNTI010000013.1:0-15778 GCA_964575885.1 uncultured Terricaulis sp. | reverse complement strand
AGCGAAAGCGAGATCGCGGTGGCGTATTCCGCTGGCGTGTCTCGCCGCAAGATAGCCGGGCCTATCCTGCAGCTGGCGATAGCGGCGGCGCTGGCGCACCTGGCGATCAACGTGGTCATCCAGCCGGCCGCTTTCAAAGAGCGCCGCGAAGTGTTCTACGAGCTCAGCGCCGACATCGCCTCAAGCCTGATACAGGAGGGTTCCTTCACCTTCCCCGCCGATAATCTCACGCTCTACGCGCGCGAGCGCGGCGGCGGCGGCGAACTGCGCGACTTGCTGATCAACGACGCGCGTCCGGACGTGCCCATCACCTACACCGCGCGCGCCGGCGCCATCGTCACCATCGACGGCGCTCCAGCGATCGTTTTGCGTGACGGTCAGGTGCAACGGCAAGCCGAAAACGGCGCAGTGGATGTGCTCGACTTCGACCGCCACGTGCTGCAATTGGGCGATGTCTTCGATCAGCCCGATTTGTTTTACCTGAAATCTTCCGACCGCACGCTTTACGAACTCTTCTTCCCCGACCGCACGGCGCACTACGATCAGCGCAACATTGAGCAATTCCTCGCCGAGGGACACGCCAGGCTTGCCTCGCCTCTGCTCAACATCGCGCTGGCGATGATCGCCCTCGCGGGCGTATTGATCGGCGACTTCCGCCGCGCCGGCTACGGCCGACGCATCATGATTGCGTCGATCTGGGCGCTGGTGGTGCGGCTGGGCGCGCTCGCGGCAACCGCGGCGGCCGACGCCGACCCCGATCTCAACGTGATCCAGTATGCGCTGCCGTTGGGGGTCATCGCAGTGGTGTCCGTCTTGCTCGGCGGCAGGCGCGCGCGCAAGAAGCGCAAAACGCTCGGCCCCTCACTGCTGAGCGAGGCGCACGCATGAGCTTCTTCCTGTCAAAGCTCGGCCGCTACATCGTCGGACGCGTGATCTCCGGCGTCGGCGTGGCGATGACGGCGGTCCTGGTGTCGATCCTGCTGATCGACCTGGTTGAACAGATGCGCACGATCGGCACCCGCATCGAACTTGGCGTGATGCAAGCCGTCAGACTGACGCTGCTGAAGACACCGATGCTGGTGGAGCAGACGTTGCCGTTCGTAGTGCTGGCCGGCGCAATGATGGCCACCATCGGCTTGAACCGCTCCAGCGAGCTGGTCGCCATGCGCGCTGCGGGCATTTCGGCATGGCGCTTTCTGGCGCCCGCAGCGATCGTCGGCCTGACGCTCGGCGTGTTCGCGGTCACCGCGCTGAATCCGCTGGGCGCACGCTTGTACCGCGATTTCGAGAGCCAACGCGAAACGGCGCTGGCGCAGCGCGCTGAACACGGCGGCGAAAACGGCATCTGGATTCGCCAAGGCGACACCGAAGGTCAGATCGTCATCCATGCCGAAGGTGTGGACGCCAGCGGCTCGCGGCTGCGGCAGGCGACGTTCATGTTCTTCGAGGTGCGTGAACAGACGCTGCGCTTTACCCGTCGCATCCGCGCCGCCGAGGCCGAATTGAAGCCCGGGTTCTGGCAACTCACAGATTTGGTTGAGGCGACCCCGGGCGGACGCCCGGTGCGCGAAACCCATCTTGCTATCCCCACGTCGATTGACGCCGCCGAACTCATCAACCGGTTCGTCAACCCGGCGACGCTCTCCTTCTGGGAGCTCCCCGGCTTCATTCGAGAAGCGCGTGCGGCGGGGTTTGCGCCCGTGAGATACGAGTTGAAGCTGCACAGCCTGTTCGCCTATCCGTTGCTTTTGGCGACCATGGCGGCCCTGGGCGCGGCGTTTTCCCTGCAATTGCAGCGGCTCGGCAATCTCGCCCAATGGGGGGCCGCCGGCGTCGGAATCGGTCTCTTTTTGTTCTTTTACAGCCAACTTGCCGGTGCGTTTGCGATCTCGCAGACCGTGCCGACGCTGGTGGCGGCCTGGAGCGCGCCGCTTGCAGGCATGTTTATCGCGCTGTCCATGATTGCGTTCATGGAAGACGGCTGAACAGCAACAACGCCAGTGGAAAGACCCCGGCGCGGCGCAGGGCGCTGGACGGCTCCGGGCGCACCCGGGTAGGTAAGTGCGGGGAGTCGCACAGAGGGATGTGGATGAGCCGTTCGGGGGAGATGGCTGGCGGCCCGGAATGGGCCGCATCCGGGTGGGCGGCCTTGGCCGCCGCCCTAGCCCTCGGCGCATCGCCCGCGGCGCTCGCGCAAGCCATTTCCGCCCAGCCCGCCGCTGAGCAAAGCGATGCGGTGCTGCTTGAAGCCGACGAACTGGTCAACGACGAAGCCGCCGGCACGGTGATCGCGCAAGGCGACGTGCAGGTGCGCTATCAGGGGCGGACGCTGCGCGCCGACCGGCTGGTCTACAACCTCAATTCCGGCGACATCCGCGCCATCGGCAATGTGCAGGTGGTGCTTGAGGACGGCTCGACCACCTACGCCCAAGAAATCGAGGCCGACGAGGCGCTCAATGTGGGCGCCGCGCGCGACCTGCGCGCCCGCCTCGGCGGCGCCGGAAGGCTCGCGGCGCGCGCCGCCTATCGTCGCGGCGAGGGCGAGAGCGAGCTGCGCAACGTCATCTACACGAGCTGTCCCATCTGCGAGACCAACGATCGCCCACCGACATGGTCGCTGCGGGCGCGGCGCGCGATCCAGGACCGCGACAGCCGCACCATCTCGTATCAAGGCGCGGTGCTGGAGTTCGTTGGCGTGCCGGTGCTCTACCTGCCCTGGATCGCACATCCCGATCCTTCGGTGGGCCGTGCATCGGGGTTCCTGCCCCCGAACATCGGGCGCAACCGCCGGCTCGGCACCTTCTTCGCGCAACCCTATTATTGGGCGATCTCGCCATCCCAGGATCTGACCCTTACGCCGCGTTTGCACGGCACCGTCAATCCGCTGCTTGGCGTCGACTATCGCAAACGCTTTTGGTCCGGCGTGATGTCCATCGACACCACCCTCACCCAGGAGCAATTGTTCGACGACGAAGGCGACACCTTCGGAGACGACCGCTTGCGCTATAGCGCCTTCGCGCAGGGGCGTTTCGACATCGACAATTACTGGACCTGGGGCTTCGGCCTCGAGAGCGTCTACGATGACGAATATCTGCGCCGCTACGACATCGACGGCGCCGGCGAACGCCGCGGCCCCTATATCGGGCGCGACACCCGTCTCATCACGCAGCTGTTCGCAGTCGGCCAGGACGAGCGCTCGTACAACTCGGTCGCGTTTGTGAACTTTCAGGGTCTGCGCGAGGACGACACCTCCGAACTCCTGCCGCTGATCCTGCCCTACGCGGAAGCTGAACGCGTGCTTGCCGACCCTTGGCTTCAGGGGCAGCTGCGCCTGCAAGCCAACCTCGCGGCGCTGGCCCGCGACGACGACGGCGTCGGCACTTTTCTTGGCAATGACGGCCGCTTTTCGCTCGCCGCCACGTGGCGCAAGGACGCCGTGTTCGGACCGGGCCTGTTGGTCAGTCCGTTCGCGCAGGTGCGCGGCGATCTCTTCGCGGTCGAAAGCACATCAAGCGATTACGAGACGTTCTCGCGCGGGCTCGGCATGGCCGGCGCCGAGGTCAGCTGGCCGTTCATGCGCCCCGGCGAGGCCTTCGACGTCATCGTCGAACCAGTGGTGATGGCGGCGGTCGCCACCGATGAGGCCGAAGATCCCCGCATCGTCAACGAGGACAGCCTGGCGTTCGAGTTGGACGATTCCAACCTTTTCCGCCCCAACGCCGCGCCCAACTACGATCTTTGGGAGCCCGGAGCGCGGGTGAGCGCTGGGGTGCGCGCCACCGCACGCGCCCATACCGGCGAAAGCGCCTCGCTGCTCTTCGGCCGCCGCTGGCGGGAGGAGGATGCGGTGGGCTTCACCGATCAGAACAACCTGGCCGGTGAAAACTCGGACTGGGTCGCGGCCGCCCAGGCCGATCTCGGGCGCAACCTGGGCGCTGAAGCGCGGGTCCGGCTCGACGACGAGTCGCTGGACATCGAGCGCGTGGACGTCGGCGTGCGCGCCGCGATCGGGCGCTTCACCGCCAACGCGCGCTATTTCAGCATCGACAACGCCCTGTTGGCTGACCCCACCGCCCCGAGCTCGGAAGTCAACGCCCAGGTGGGGGTTGAGCTCGCCCGCGGCTGGCGAATGCAGCTCGGTCTGACTAGAGACCTCGATTCAGACATAAATCTGCGCCAGGACATCCGCGCGATCTATGAGGACGATTGCACCTTCCTTGAGATTGCATACACCCGCTCGGAAACCCAGCGCGGGACCATCGGCCCGGACGAGGGCCTGCAAATCCGGATCGGTTTGCGCTCGCTCGGGGTGTTCGGCGGAAGCTGAGGCGGAGCAGAACGAGTATGAATTGGAAACTGGTTGCCGCCGCTGCGGCATTGGCGGCAGCACTCGGTGCGGCGCCGGCGGGCGCTCAGAACGCCGAAGGCGTGGCCGCGATCGTCAACGACAACATCATTTCGACCTTCGACGTACGCCAGCGCGCGAGTTTGCTGCTGGTCTCGTCGGGCATCCAGGCGACGCCTGAAATGACGGAGCGCGCCCGCGCGCAAGCGCTGCGCGATCTTGTCGACGAGCGGCTGCAACTCGAGGAAGCTGCGCGGTTCGAGATCACCGTGCAGCCCGAGCAGGTCGAGCGCCGCCTCGCCGACATCGCCCGCCAGAACGAGTCGACGGTGGAAAGCCTCGCCCGCGACCTGGCCCGCTCCGGCATCTCCATTTCCACCCTGCGCCAGCAGATACAGGCCGACATCGCCTGGCAGCGTCTGATCGCGGGCATGTATGGCACCCGCGTGCGCGTCTCCGAAGTCGAAATCCGGGAAACCCAGGCGCGCATCGCGGCCAACGCGACACGACCCCAATATCTCATTTCGGAAATCTTCCTGCCGGCGGAGTCGCCGCAGGAATTCGCGGAAATGGAACAAGGGGCCGCGCGCCTCATCGAGCAGATGCAGCGCGGCGCGCCGTTCCCGCTGGTGGCGCGCCAATTTTCGCAATCGCCTTCGGCGGCGGCAGGCGGCGACATCGGCTGGATCGCCGCGCCCGAACTCGCCGCCGAATTGCAGCCGATCGCCGATCGCCTCGAACGCGGCCAGGTCTCGCTGCCGGTGCGCACCTCCACGGGCGTCTACATTATCGCCATGCGCGATCGCCGCACCGGAGCGCCAGCCGGCTCCACCACATTGGTGAGCCTGCGCCAGATCACGGCGCCCGCCTCACGACAAAGCGCCATGGATCGCGCGCGGCGCCGCATCGAAGGCTGCGGCAACCTCGATGACGCGGTTTCAGGGATTCAGGGCGCGGAAATCATCGACCTGGGCCAAACCTCCGAGGCCGAACTGTCGCCGGCGATTCGCGAACGCATCAACGGCGTTGCCAACGGCAGCGCCAGCGCCTTGCAGCTGACTGGAGAGCAAGCCAGCCTGATCGTGGTGTGCGCCCGCGAGACTGGCGGCGGCGGCGTGCCGCCGCGCGACGAGATCGAGGGGCGGCTGCGCGAGCAGGAATTGACCATGCTGTCGGAGCGCTACCTCCGCAACCTGCGCCGCGAGGCCACGATCATCACGCGGCAATGACATGAAGCCGCTCGCCGTTTCGATGGGCGATCCCGCCGGGATCGGCCTCGAACTGGCGGCGCGCGTTTGGGCCGAGCGCGAGGCCGCAACGCCGCGCTTTTTTCTGGTTGGCGATGCTGGGGCGTTCGAGCGCGCGTGCGCGCGTCTGGGCGCTCCAAAGCCGCGGTTGCGTGTCGTCGATGATGCGCGCGCGCTTGACGACGACGGCGAGGCGCTGGGCGTTGTACATACCCCGCTGGCGATCGAGGAGACGCCTGGCGCGCCCGATCCGGTCAACGCCGACACAACCATCGCCGCCATAGCGGCTGGCGTTGACGCAGTGCGTACGGGCGCGGCCGCGGCCCTGGTGACGCTGCCGATCGCCAAAGCAGTGCTGCACACCGCCGATTTCGGCTTTCCAGGCCACACCGAATTCATCGCCCACCTCACGCGCGACATCGCGTGGGCGCACGCGCGCGGGCCGGTGATGATGCTGGCCGGTCCGTCGCTGAAAGTGGCGCTGGCGACGATCCACACGCCGCTGGCTCAAGTTGCGCAGGCGCTCACGACATCGCGCATCGTCGATGTCGGGCGTGTGCTCAGCGAGGCCCTGGAGCGCGATTTCGGCGTGCGCCAGCCGCGGGTGGCGCTATGCGGTTTGAATCCGCACGCCGGTGAA
Organism: uncultured Terricaulis sp.; assembly: GCA_964575885.1. Taxonomy (GTDB): domain Bacteria; phylum Pseudomonadota; class Alphaproteobacteria; order Caulobacterales; family Aquidulcibacteraceae; genus Vitreimonas. Next base: position 9,546 of record CAZNTI010000013.1, on the reverse strand, counting down.
AACGGCCACATCGGCCGCGAAGAGATCGACATTATCAATCCGGCCGCGCAGGCGTTGCGCGCCGAGGGCTGGGACGTCAGCGACGCACGCTCCGCCGACGCGCTTTTCCATGACGCAATGCGCGCGCGCTACGACGCGGTGATCGCACTCTATCACGACCAAGGCCTCATCCCGATCAAGACGCTGCACTTCTGGGACGCCGTGAACGTCACGCTCGGGCTGCCGATCGTGCGGACCTCGCCGGATCATGGCGTAGGCTTCGACATCGCCGGCAAGGGCGTCGCACGCCCCGACAGCTTCCGCGCCGCACTGACGCTGGCGCGCGATATGGCCGCGCGCCGCACCTCGGCATGAGCTTCGAGGATCTGCCTTCGCTTCGCGACGAGTTGGAAGCGCATGGGCTGTGGGCGAACAAGGGCCTCGGCCAGCACTTCCTGCTCGATATGAACATCACCAGGCGCATTGCGCGCGCCGCCGGCGACATCGCCGGCAAGCCGGTGATCGAGGTGGGGCCAGGGCCCGGCGGGCTCACCCGCGCGCTGCTTGAAGCGGGCGCTGACCCGCTGATCGCCATCGAAAAAGACGCCCGATTCTTGCCCGTGCTGGAACCGCTTGTACGCGAGAGCGCCGGCCGGATGCGCTTGGTGCAGGGCGATGCGCTCGACGCCGACGAGGCGGCCCTCGTGGGCGCCGGCCCCGCGCACATCATCTCCAACCTGCCCTACAATGTCGGCACGCCGCTGCTGGTGAAATGGCTGAAGGCTGGCCCTTGGCGCGGACCGATGACGCTGATGTTCCAAAAGGAAGTCGCCCAACGCATCGTCGCCAAGCCCGGCGACGACGCCTATGGACGGCTGGCGGTGCTGGTGCAGGCCCGCTGCACCGCGCGGCTGGCGTTTACGGTGCCGCCGCGCGCGTTCACGCCGCCGCCGAAGATCGACTCCGCAGTGGTCGGCCTGCGTGACCTCGAGCATCCCTACGACGACGTCGAGTCGCTTGAACACATCACCGCCGCCGCGTTTGGCCAACGCCGCAAGATGCTGCGCAGCGCGCTGCGCGCCTTGACCCCCGAAAGCGAAACTTTGCTCGCCGAAGCGGGGCTCGACCCGACGGCGCGCGCTGAGACTGTCGATCAAGCCGGCTTTCGCCGGCTCGCAAACGCCTGGCGCGCACGCAGCAGATAGACGCCGGCGCACCGAGATGGTGTCATACGAAACTGGGAGGACGACGACGCATGCGGCTGATCGCGCTCTGTTTGTGCGCCTTGATGGGGTTCGCCGCGAACGCGCGCGCGCAAACGCAAGCCGCCCCGGCTTGGCCGCCGCCGGCGGAGCGGGCCTTCATCGATCGCTTCGAGGGCCCCACCTTGCATCCGCGCTGGTTCGTCGCCGACGGCTGGCACAACGGCGACATGTTCTCCTCCGACTGGCGCGCGTCGCAATTGCAGCTCACCGCCGAAGGCGTCGAGCTCACCATGGCGCGGGCGCCCGAAGGCGCGGTGAAGCCCTATAATTCGGCGGAGTTCCGCACCCGCGAACAATACCTCTACGGCTATTTCGAAGCGCGCATGCGCATCCCGCGCGGACCTGGGCTGGTGGCGGCGTTCTTCACCTTCACGCGCCCCGGCGACCGCGAGACCCAGAACGAGATCGATATGGAAATGCTGGGTCGCGATCCGCTTGTCATCGAACTCACCTACCACGTCGGCAATCAAGCGGTGCGCGAGATCGAAGTGCTCGGCTTCGACGCCAGCACGGGCTTTCACACCTACGCGTTCGAATGGCGCCCGGACTCCATCCGCTGGTACATCGACAACCGGCTCGTACACGTTTCGCGCGGTCTTGCCGCCGAGCTCAACCGTCCGCAGACGATCACCTTCAACCTTTGGAACAGCGCACGCATGCCGCGCTGGCTGGGGCCGATCGACGATGGTTATGCGCCCTGGCGGATGACGGTGGCTTGCGTCGCCCATGCGCCGCGCTATCAGGGCCGCTCCCTGTGCGCTGAATGATCAAGCGCCGCGTTCGAGCTTTTCGACGTGCGCGGACAGCCAAATCTGGCGCACCCGCTTCAGCCGTTCGGCGGCGAGCACCTGCTTGATCTGCGCAAGCGTTTCCTCCACGTCGGTGTTGACCAGCACGTAATCGTACTCCGACCAATGGCTGATCTCGTCGAGCGAGCGCGCCATGCGCCGTTGGATCACCTCCTCGGCGTCTTCGGCGCGCGCGCGCAGGCGCCGCTCCAGCTCCGGCATTGACGGCGGCAGGATGAAGATGCGCACGACGTCGACTTCGGCGGCTGCGTACAAAGCGCGCGCGCCCTGCCAGTCCACGTCGAACAATACGTCGCGACCCTGGGCCAGCATCGCCTCCACCGGCGCGCGCGGCGTGCCGTAATGATTGCCAAACACCACGGCATGTTCCAGGAACTCGCCGCGATCGGCCATGCCTTCGAATTCGTCGCGGCTCACGAAGTGATAATCGCGTCCGTCGACCTCGTTGCCCCGTGGCGGACGGGTGGTCGCCGACACCGACAACGTGATGGCGGCATCGTCGCCGATCAGCCGCTTCGACATGGTCGATTTTCCCGCGCCCGCGGGGCTCGACAGCACAAACATGAGGCCGCGCCGGCGGGCCTGCTCATTCGACATTGGCGGCCTGCTCCTTGATCTGATCCACCACGGCTTTGAGGTCGAGCCCGATGCGAGTGAGTTCGATGTCGCCGGACTTTGAGCACAATGTGTTGGCTTCCCGCGTCAATTCCTGCGCCAGGAAATCGAGGCTGCGTCCCACCGGTTCGGGTTTGGCGATCAGCGCCTTGAGTTCGCTCAGGTGCGCATCGAGGCGTTCGAGCTCCTCCTGCACGTCGGCGCGCAGCGCCGCGAGCGCGGCCTCCTGGGCCAAGCGCGCAGGATCGAGTTTGAGCTCCGGGGCCAGCGCTTCGAGCCGCTGCTTGATGCGCGCCGCCGCCGCCTCCGGCGCCGAAGCCGCCGACGCGCGCGCAGCACCCACCATGGCGCCCGCCCTGGCCGCGAGGTCGGAGAGTGCTGCCGCAAGCATGCGCCCCTCGTTGGCGCGGGCGCGCAACAGCTCGTCCAGTCCGCGTGAGAATCCCTCAAAAAGCGCCGCTTCAAGCGCAGCGTGCGCGTCTTCGTCGTGCACGCTCTCGTCGCTTACGATAACCCCACGCAACGCCAATAAGCCGTCCCAAGTGGGCTTGCGCACCCGCTTGTCGGCGACGTACGGCGCGCCGGCCTCGATCAGGCGCTCAAGCAATGCAGTGTCGATCCGGGCGGTGGGTCCATCCCCGCCGTCGCGCGCGAGCGTGAGGCTCGCCTGCACCGAGCCGCGCTTGAACCGCTGCGCCGCGGCCGCACGCAGGCTGGGCTCCAGGGCGTCAAAACCAGGCGCGAGCTTGAGCTTCAGATCCAGGCCACGACCATTGACGCTGCGGAGTTCCCAGACCCAGCGCCGGTCACCGGTCGCGCCCTCGACCCGCGCAAACCCGGTCATTCCCGAGATGCTCATTGATCCTCCGAGCTTTCTTGCCAGCCCTACCGGCGTCCGGCGGCCTAGCGCAAGCCATGTGCGCTATCCACAGGCCGCGCCGCGCCATCGCAAACCTGTTCGGCAAGCGTCACGCGCGCTTCAAACGAATCAGAGATGAACAAAGCGTTCCTCGACGGGTCGCGACGCGTCGGGGCGCCCCTCCGCCATTCCGGCCCCCCTTGGCGCCTTCTCCTTGGAGAAGGCGTTTTTCTTGGGCGCGCGAGGTTCAGTTGCCGCGCTCGGCGGCGATGCGCTGCGACTCGATCACCCGCCAACGCTCCACGGCGGCATTGTGCTCAGCGATGGTGGCGGTAAACACGTGCCCGCCACTGCCGTCGGCGACGAAAAAGATGGCGTTCGACTGCGCGGGATTGGCGGCGGCTTCGAGGGCTGCACGCCCGGGATTGGCGATCGGCGTCGGCGGCAATCCGTCGATGCGGTAGGTATTGTAGCCGGTGTTGAGCTCGATTTCGCTTTGGCGAATGGTGCGGCGCTGGCCGGCGGCGTTGACCAGACGTCCATCCGAGCAGCGGTCCGGAAACTGGCGGCATACGCCATAGATAATGGTCGAATCCATCTCCAGCCGCATCGGACGACGCAGGCGATTGTACACCACCGCCGCCACCAACGGCCGCTCGCGCGCAACGCCGGTCTCGCGCTCCACGATCGAGGCGATGATCACCAATTGCTCCGGCGCGGTTACTGGCAGGCTTTGGTCGCGACCTTCCCAGACCTCGTCCAGAACCCGATCGTGAGCGTCGCGCATTTGTTGGATCAGCGCCGCACGCGCCATACCGCGCGCAACGTGATAGGTTTCCGGCAACAGCGATCCCTCGGGCGGCGGCTCCTCGGGCATGTCGCCGGTCAACACCTCCGCTTCGGCAATGATACGCAATGCCGAAGCGACGGTGATGCCTTCCGGGAACGTCAGCGCGTGCTGCACGGCCGCTCCGCGCGCCATCAACTCGACAATCTCGCGCACCGAAGCGCCGGCCGGAATGCTGTACTCTCCCGCCTGCAGCGGCGCGCCTGACGCATAAAGCCGATTGGCGATGCGAAACAGCAGGTCGTCAGTGATGAGGCCCTCGCGCTCCAGCGCCGCGCCGATCTGGCCCCCGGAGGCGCCGCGTTCGACCACGAACACGGCGTCGCGCGCTCCCGGGCCAGGGCGATCGATCGCGCTCATCAGAAACGCGCCCACGAAAATCGCGCCTGCGCCTAACGCGGCGACGAGCCAAACCAAGAGGCCGCCACCGCCGCGGCGAACGCGACCGCCCGCCATGTCAATCGGCCGCCGTCAGGATCACGGCGGCGTTGGTGCCGCCAAAGCCGAAGGAATTGGACATCGCTGCTTTCACAGCACGCTTTCTGGGCGTGTGCGGCGTCAAATCTATGGCGGTTTCAACGGAGGGAGTGTCGAGATTGAGGGTCGGCGGCACGACGCCGTCGCGGATCGCCAGCGCGCAGAAAATCGTCTCGACCGCGCCAGCCGCGCCCAGCAGGTGGCCGATCGCGGACTTGGTCGATGACAGCGAAAGGTCCGCGGCGGAATTGCCGAACAGGCGCTCCACGGCGCGCAACTCGATCTCGTCGCCCAGCGGCGTCGAGGTGCCGTGCGCGTTGATGTAATCGATATCGCCCGGCGACAACCCCGCATTCTTGAGCGCGGCCCGCATCGCGCGGAAGCCGCCGTCGCCGTCCTCGGAGGGCGCCGTGATGTGATACGCGTCGCCGGAGAGGCCGTAGCCTTTGACTTCCGCGTAAATCTTGGCGCCGCGCGCCTTGGCGTGCTCGTACTCCTCAAGCACAACGCAGCCCGCACCTTCGCCCATGACGAAGCCGTCGCGATCCTTGTCATAGGGGCGCGAAGCGCGCTCAGGCGTGTCGTTGAAGCCGGTCGACAACGCCCGCGAAGCGCAGAAGCCGGCAAGTCCCAGCCGGCACACGGCGGCCTCCGCGCCGCCCGCCACCATCACGTCGGCGTCGCCATAAAGGATCAGCCGCGCCGCATCGCCTATGGCGTGCGCGCCTGTCGCACAGGCGGTCACGACCGCATGATTTGGGCCCTTAAGCTTGTACCGGATCGACACCTGCCCGGAGACCAGATTGATCAACGCGCCTGGGATGAAGAAGGGGCTGATCTTGCGCGGGCCTTCGCGCTCAAGCAGCAACGCGTTCGCCTCGATGGTGTTGAGGCCGCCGATTCCGGAGCCGATCAAAACGCCAGCGCGTTCCTGCCTTTCGAGAGTGTCGGCGACGAAGCCGGAGTCGGCGATCGCCTCATCGGCTGCGGCGACGCCGTAGAGGATGAAGTCATCGACACGGCGCTGCTCTTTGGCCGACATCGCCTTGTCAGGATCGAAAGCGTGCGCATCACCCGCGCCGCCGCCGCGGCCGCCAACATGCGGCACCAGGCAGGCGATCTTGCACGGCAGATCGTCGACCTTGATATGCTCGATGCGATTGGCGCCCGACTTGCCTGCAAGCAGCCGTTCCCAGCTCGCCTCACGTGAAGCGGCGAGCGGCGTGACGAGCCCTATGCCGGTGATGACGACGCGCCGCATGTGCGCGCTCTAGGCCCCTTAGGCCTGCTTTTCGGAAATGAACTTCACCGCGTCGCCGACGGTTTGGATATGTTCGGCGGCGTCATCGGGAATTTCGATGTCGAACTCTTCTTCGAAGGCCATGACCAATTCGACATTGTCCAGGCTGTCGGCGCCCAGATCGTCGATGAAGCTCGCCTTTTCGGTGACCTTCTCCGGCGGCGCCTCAAGATGCTTGATCACAATCGCCTTCACGCGCTCAAACACGTCCGACATACACGCCTCGTCAGTTTAGAAAAATAACATACGACGCCCCATCGGGCGCTTGAGAGCGGCCTTTTGACCACAGGTAGGCCCTGGTGCAAGCCCTTTTCGCTCCTCGGCTCGCCTCCAGGGCGACTAGATCATGGCCATCCCGCCGTTCACATGCAAGGTCTGGCCGGTGACGTAGGCTGCCTCGTCGCTGGCGAGATAGACCGCCGCCGCCGCCACGTCGGCGCCCTCGCCCAACCGCCCGGCGGGGATTTTCTGCAGCAAGGCGCCCCTTTGGGCCTCGTTGAGCACGTCCGTCATCGGCGAGGCGATGAAGCCCGGCGCGATGCAGTTCGCAGTGACGTTGCGGCTTGCGACCTCGGCCGCCAGCGCCTTGGTGAAGCCGATCAGGCCGGCCTTGGAGGCGGCGTAATTGGCCTGGCCCGGATTGCCGGTGACGCCCACCACCGAAGTTATGGCGATGATCCGCCCCCAGCGGTTCTTCATCATGTTGCGCAAAGCCGCACGCGAGAGCCGGAAATAGCTCTCCAGATTGACCTTGAGCACGCTCTGGAAGTCCTCGTCCTTCATGCGCAGAAGCAGGCCGTCTTTGGTGATGCCGGCGTTGGCCACGAGGATGTCGAGGCGCCCGCCAAGTGCTGCTTCGGATTGGCCGATCAGCGCATCGACCGCCGCGGGATCGGCGAGATTGCACGGCGTGATGGGATGATCGCCGCCGATCTCGGCGCGTAGTTTCTCCAGCGCCTCGACCCGCGTGCCCGACAGCGCCACCCGCGCGCCTTGCGCGGCCAATGCCTTGGCGATGGCCCCGCCGATGCCGCCCGAAGCGCCGGTTACAAGCGCGGTTTTTCCAGTCAGATCGAACATGTGGTCCCTCGTTTGGCGGACGGCTTATGCCTCACGGAGCGCGGCGGCAAGTTTCTGCACGCCTCGCACACCTCGCGCAGCTCAGACATGATCATCTTGCGCTTGCCGAGATTGACCCCGCGCAGCAGTGCTGCTTGCAGCGTCATCAAAGCCCCCGCTGGCGCCGGATCCACAACGTCGCGAGCCGGCCAACTTCCGCCAACACAGCTTCGTCTTCGGCACGAATTTCGTCATATGCGGCGGGGCTTTCATAGAAGCCAACGATCACCACTGGGCCTCCGCGGGGCGGCCAAACGAGCGCCACATCATTGGTCTTGTTGGGCATGCCGTCAGCGAGCGCCGTGCCGGTTTTATCACCGGCGCGCCAGTCGGGCGGCAGGCCGGCGCGAATGCGCCTTAAGCCAGTGTTGGTGTCCACCATCCACTGCGCCAGCGTCTCACGCGACGCCGCAATTAGCCCGCGCGTCGTCGCAAGTTCAGGATCGAAAAGATTGGCGAGGATCAGCCCCATGCCTTCCGGCGTGGCGGTGTCGCGCACTTCGCCTACGGGAACGAGATTCATCTCGGGCTCATAGCGGTCGAGCCGCAGACCTTGGCGATAAATGGTCTGCACCTTCCCGGTAAACGCTTCCGGGCCGCCGAGGCGGCGTACGAGCAGGTTGGCGGCGACATTGTCGCTGGTCTTTTGCCCCGCCTCCGCCAGCGCACCGATCGTCATCCATCCCTGAACCAGATGCTGCGAGGTCACTGGCGCGTGGGGCACGATGTCGGCCTGTGTGAACGGCACACGTTCGTCGAGGCTAAGCCGTCCAGCGTCCGCTTCGCGTAAAATGACGGCGGCCAGCGGCAATTTGAACGTCGAGCACATGCCGAACGGTTCTTTTGCGCGGTGCGAGAGCGCCAGTCCGGTGTCCATGTCGAGCACGAACACGCCAAGGCGACCGCCGGCTTCCCTTTCAAGAAGCTCGGTCAGATAGACGTCGTCACTTGAGGTGGCGCAACCGGAGACGAGCGCAGCGCTGGCCAGCACACTTCGACGGGATACTTTCCGCGCCATCACTCAAACGCTCTTCGCGAACGCCTCCAAATCGGCCGGCTCATTCAGCGCCAGCGTCTCCGCGTCGGGCGCGTTGCGCTTGACCATGCCGCTGAGCTGTTTGCCGGCGCCGATCTCGACAAAGCGCGTCACAGCGCCTTCCCCTGCCATCCATTCCACGCTCTCGCGCCAGCGCACGCGGCCGGTGACCTGCTCGACCAGGAGCTTGCGGATGAGCGCCGGCTCGTTCACCGGCCGCGCGGTCACGTTGGCCACGAGAGGCGCGGCCAGAGGCGCGATCTCAACTTTCGACAAGGCTTCCGCCATCGCGTCGGCGGCGGGGGCCATCAGCGGCGAGTGGAACGGCGCCGACACGTTCAGCGCGATCGCACGCGCGCCCTTTTCTTTCGCGTAGGCCAAGGCCGCATCGATCCCCGCCTTCGAGCCAGAGATCACCACGTTGCCGACATTGTTGTCGTTGGCGACGACGCACACGCCCGCTTCCGCGCCCTTGGCCGCGATCTCCTCGGCGAGCGCCACATCGACCTTGCCAATCAGGGCCGCCATCGCGCCCTCTCCCACCGGCACGGCCGCCTGCATGGCGTCGCCGCGTTGGCGCAGAAGCTTTGCAGCGTCGCTAATCGAAAGCGCGCCGGCGGCCGCCAGCGCCGAATACTCGCCCAGCGAATGTCCGGCCACGAACGCGGCCTTGCCGACGCCAATCCCGAACTCGCGTTCCAACACCCGCGTCGCCGCCAGGCTTACGGCCATCAACGCAGGTTGGGCGTTGGCGGTCAGCGTTAACGCATCGGCGGGGCCTTCGAAGATGAGGCGCGAGAGCCTTTCGGAGAGCGCCTCGTCAACCTCTTCGAATGTCGCGCGCGCCGAAGCGAAGGCGTCGTGCAGACCTCTGCCCATGCCGGGAGCCTGGCTGCCCTGGCCGGGAAACAAGAACGCTGTGATCATGACGCCCGCCATAGCGTGGCGGGCGCAGAACCGCCACAGGCGCGGACGCCCTCAGAGCGTGTATTATTCGAACACTCTACTCACGCGCACATTTACGGCGCCACAAGCTCGCTGTGGTAGAACTGCCTCGACGTCAACTCGTATCCAGGGTTGCATGCGTGCTGCCATCAAGAGGGAGGCGAGGCATGAAGAAGTTCGCAAAGTTGGCGTTGGCTACAGGCGCGGCGCTGGCCGCCATGACCCAGACCGCAGCCGCAGAGATCTGCGTGCTCGGCATTTGCATCGGCGGCGGCGGCAACAACAATGACGCGCC
>CAZNTI010000012.1:0-16347 GCA_964575885.1 uncultured Terricaulis sp. | reverse complement strand
GCGCCCTACGTGGGCCGCTTCGGTCTGCTGGTGCTGGAGCTGCATACGCTGCCGCCGGCGCTCACTGCCGCCAATCTCGATCAAACTCTGGCCATTCCCTACGACGCCACGCATGGCTTCTCGGATCAGTATCTGGTCGAACGCGACGTCTTCGAGGCGTGCGCGCGCGAAGCCGGGTTGAACGCGAGCGAACGCTTTCACGCCGAGTTCCCAGCCGGGCCGCTCGCGACCATCAGCATTAATCTCTTCCGTGGAGATGCGGCCTAGGTCGCAACGCGGTCTGAGGCGCTTGCATTTGCTTGGAAATCTGCGGAGATGCGCACTCGCATCAAACGGCGCAGGCGCATGGCGAACGTTCAGCTCCAAAGCATCAGCAAGTCCTTCGGTCCGGCGACGGTTCTCGATGGCGTTGATCTGGAGATAGCTGATGGGGAGTTCGTGGTGTTCGTCGGGCCTTCGGGCTGCGGCAAGTCCACACTGCTGCGCGTGGTGGCCGGCCTCGAGGAGGTGAGCGCCGGGGAGGTGCGGATAGACGGCGTGCGCGTCAACGAGGCAAGCCCGCTCGACCGCGGCGTCGCCATGGTGTTCCAGTCCTACGCGCTCTATCCCCAAATGAGCGTATACGAGAACATGGCTTTCGCCCTGAAGCTCGCGAAAGCGTCCAAAGAAAGCATTGACGCTGCGGTGCGCGCGGCGGCCGAGAAACTCTCTATCGCTCACTTGCTCGACCGTAAGCCCAGGCAGCTTTCGGGCGGCCAGCGTCAGCGTGTAGCGATCGGACGCGCGATCGTGCGCAAGCCGAAGGTGTTTTTGTTCGACGAGCCGCTGTCGAATCTCGACGCCGCCCTGCGGGTGCGCATGCGCTACGAGTTCAGCAAGCTTCACGGCGATCTGGGCGCCACAATGATCTATGTCACCCATGATCAGGTCGAGGCGATGACGCTGGCGGACAAGCTGGTGGTGTTATCCGCAGGAAAGGTGATGCAGGTCGGCCCGCCGCTTGAACTCTACAACCGGCCGAACAATCGCTTCGTCGCGGAATTTATCGGTTCGCCCCGCATGAACTTTTTTGACGCCGTGGTGGAGGAGGCCGGCCCGAGCGCAGCGCGTGTGCGACTGCCATCGGGGGCGTCGTTTGCTGTTGGGCCAATCGCTGCGGCGCCGGGTCAAGGTGTGGCGCTCGGCGTGCGCCCCGAGCAGCTGCGCGTGGCGGCGGCGGGAAAGCTTCCCGGGCGCGTGCGGTTCGTTGAACGACTGGGCGCGTCAAGCTTCGCGTACCTCGAGGTACAGGGCGCACAGGACGAGGTGATCGTCGAAACCCCGGGCGATGTCATGCTTGGCGAAGGCGAAACGGTCGCGCTCGACATTGCAGCGGCGCACGTATTTGACGAAAGCGGCGCGGCTCTCGCCGTTCACGGCTAGTCCGCTGAGCGTTCACGCGCAGCATTTGGGGCAGTCTTCAAAGGCGCGTGTATGAAAGCCCGCTGCGCTAAAGCTCGTTCAGGACGCCGCCATTGCTGCGGATGAGCTGCGCGTAAAGCCTGCCGCTGTCCTTGATCGTCCGTTGCTGGGTTTTGAAGTTCGTGTGAACGATGCCGAAGCGTTTCGAGTAGCCCAGCGACCATTCGAGATTGTCGAGCAGAGACCACGCCATGTAGCCGCGCAAGTCCACGCCCTGCCTGATCGCGTCGGAGCAGGCGCGGACATGGGCCTTCAGATACTCAACACGCAACGTGTCTTCGAGGCGCCCGTCCGCAATCTCGTCGGGATCGGGGAAGGCCGAGCCGTTTTCTGTGATGTAGATCGGCGTGTCGCCGTACGTCTGCTTGAGCCAAAGCAACGTGTCGGTCAGGCCCTGTGGGTATACTTCCCAACCGGTGTCGCTATAGGTTGCCCCTTCCTGTTTGACGCTGCGGGCCTTGAGCGGCCAGTTGTTTTCGTCATGCGCGGTGACGGCGCGGGTGTAGTAGTTCAGACCAAGCCAATCGATCGGCTGTTTGATCAGGGCAAAGTCTTCAGCGGGAAAGTGCGGCCAGGCTTCGCCGAAGATCTCCGCCATTTCCTGCGGATAGGCGCCGAAGAAGACGGGGTCGAGATACTGGCGATTCATGTAGGCATGGGCGCGGCGCACCGCCGCGGCGTCCTCGCTTGAGGGGGTCGCTGGATATTTCGGCTCGATGTTGACCACGATGCCGATCTGATGGACGCCTTCTGCGCGGTAGGCCTTCACGGCGGCGCCGTGGCTGCGCAGCAGATTGTGCGAAGCCAGCGGCGTCTCGAATGCATCGCGATGGCCCGGCGCCAGGGCGCCGTGGAGATAGCCGCCGTCAGTCACCACCCAGGGCTCGTTCAAGGTCGCCCACGACTTCACACGCCCGTCGAGCCTTCGGAACATGATTGTGGCGTAGTCTGCGAACCAACCGGCGATGTCGCGGTTCACCCAGCCGCCAAGATCGTTGAGCGCGGCCGGCAGGTCCCAATGGTACAGCGTCACAAGCGGCTGAATGCCCGCGTCGAGCAAGGCATCCACCAGCCGTTCGTAGTGAGCGAGGCCCGCTTCGTTCACGCGGCCCTTGCCCTCCGGCAGAATGCGGCTCCAGGAAATCGAGAAGCGATAGGCCTGCATGCCAAGCTCACGCATCAGCCCGATGTCCTCGGGCCAGCGGCGGTACTGATCGCAGGCGACGTCGCCGGTGTCGCCGTTCAGCACCAAGCCCGGCCTGCGCACGAAGCGATGCCAGATGCTGGGACCTGCGCCGTCGGCCAACGGCGACCCCTCAACCTGATACGCGGCGGTTGCGCTGCCCCAAAGAAAATCCTTCGGGAATTTCACCAGGCCGGGGAGAGGAGAGGTTGTCACGGGAACAAGGCTTTACAGATGAAACCGGTTACGTCAATGTGGCAAAAATTTGTGTGAGCGTCGGCTAACGACGCCGCCCGGCGGAGGAGAGCAGCAGGCCCATGCAGGCGGCCAAGCGAGCGACCATTCGTGACGTTGCCCGGCTGGCGGAGGTGTCCGTTGCGTCGGCGTCACGCGCTATGAACGGGCATGACAGCGTCGCCGATGTAACCCGGGACAAAGTCCTTGCGGCGGCGCGGATGCTGCGTTTTGTGCCTCACAGCGGGGCGCGCTCGCTCAGCACTCAACGCACCGACACCGTTGGGCTTGTGCTGCCTGACCTTTACGGCGAGTTCTTTTCCGAGTTGATACGCGGCGTCGACCAGGCGGCGCGGGAACGCGGCCTGCACCTTTTGGTATCAAATTCTCATGGCGATTCAGCCGAGGCGGTGCTCGCCATGCGGTCTATGCGTGGGCGCGTCGACGGTCTGTTGGTGATGTCGCCGCATGTCGATGGTCAAGCGCTGGCCGACAACATCCCCGACGACATGCCTATCGTTCTGGTGAATTCGGACGCCGCCGGCGCCCGCTTTCCGGGGTTCCGCGTCGACAATTACGGCGGCGCCTATGCGGTGACGCGGCATTTGATCGAGATCGGTGGTCAGCACGTCGCGCATGTCGCCGGTCCAAGCAGCAATTACGAGGCGCGCGAACGTCGGCGCGGGTATGAGGCGGCGTTGGCTGGGACGCATGCGCCGATGATCGTGGAAGGCGATTTCACCGAGCAGGCGGGGCTCCATGCTGCCTCACTGCTTGTAACCGGTTCCATAATTCCGGACGCGATCTTCGCGGCCAATGACATGATGGCGGTGGGGTGTCTGCTGGGGTTGCGTGAGCGCGGGCTGAACGTTCCCCGCGACATCGCGCTCGCCGGGTTCGACGACATTCCGCTGGCGCGTCTGATCGATCCGCCGCTGACCACGGCGCGCATTCGCATTGCCGACCTCGGCCGCAGCGCGCTCGAGCGCTTGGCCGGCGCGATCGAAGGCGAAGTCTCGGCGGCGACGCTCGAAACTGCACATCCAGAGTTGATTGTTCGAAGTTCGACGCAGGCATGAAGGATCTGCGCGGCATCAGGGGAGGAATGCGATGAAGAAGGTCCGCAGTATAGGAGCGTCGATAGGAGCGCTGGCGGCAACGATGGCGCTCGCCGGCGTTGCGCACGCCCAGGTGGCGACGTCAGGCATCGAAGGCCAAGCCGAGCCAAATGCCCGCGTATCGGCCCGCAACGTCGCGAGCGGTTTCACCAGCAGCGATGTCGCGAGCGCCGACGGCGATTACGAGATCAACGGGTTGCAGCCGGGAACCTATGAGCTTTCGACGACGGTCAACGGTCAGGCTGTGACCAGGACCGTGCGGGTGCTGCTCGGCCAGACGCCGTACGTCTATCTCGGGGCCGACGACAGCGAGATCGTCGTCACCGGGCGGCGGGTGGATGACCCGACGACGTCGGTGGTTGGCACCAACGTCACCACCGAGCAGATCGAGGGTCTGCCCCAACTCACCCGCAACTTCATCAATTTCGCCGCACTGGCCCCGGGGGTGCGCACGTCGCAGGAATCGTCCGGTGAAGTCACGTTCTCGGGCGGCGGCCAGAACGCGCTGGCCACCAATGTATTCATCGACGGTCAGAGCCAGAAAGCGCAGATTATCGATGGCGGCGTGGCCGGCCAGGACGACAGCCGCGGCAATCCGTTCCCGCAGTTGGCGATCCAGGAATTCCGGGTGCTCACGCAGAACTTCAGCGCCCAATACGATCAATCCTCCTCGGCGATCGTCACGGCGGTTACGCGCCAGGGGACGAACGAGTTGGAAGGCGAAGTGTTCGCCACCTACATGCCCAGCGATTGGGTGAGCTTCCGTCGCCTGGGCGGCAACACCTCTCCCGATCCAGAGACGGAGCGGCGCCAATACGGCCTCGCTGTGGGCGGGCCGATCGTGCGCGACCGGCTGCACTTCTTCGCAACCTACGAGGGCCGGCAGGACGACAAATTCGCCAATGTCATCCTTGGGCGCACCGGTTACGAGGATCGCTTCGGCTCGTTCCAAGGCACGGTCGCCACGCCATTTGAACAGGACATTCTGTTCGGCCGCTTGAGCTGGCAGCCGGTGAACAACCAAACGCTCGACCTGACCATGACCTATCGCGAAGAGCGCGACGTGCGCGACGTCGGCGGACAGGATGCGGCCGAGCGCGCCAACGTCCTCGATATCACCGAGACCAAGTTCAATCTTCGACATGAGTGGGACGGTGCGGCGGGCTGGTCCAACTCCGCGCAGGTCGATTTCCTGGAGAGCACCTACAATCCAACCGCTCAGAACTTCACCGACTTCGGTCAGGAGCACATCGTTTTCCGCGATGCGAACACTGGCGCCGCCGGCTTCCAGTACAGCTTCTTCTCTCAGGATGCGACGGTCATCCGGCTGGGCGGACGCGGCAGCAACCAAGACATCACCCAGCGTACGATTACGCTGCGCGACGATTTCACGTTGCCGAGCGTCGAATGGTTAGGCGATCACACCATTCAAGTGGGTGGGCGCATCGCGTTCAACACCTATGAAGTCAACAAGCAATTGGACCGCAATCCGCTGTTCTCGTTCGACGTCGACGGCCGTAGCGAAATCAACGGCGATCCCAATATTCCCGTGCGCGTTTTCATCGGCGCGCCGGTGCCGGGGGTCGAGGTCGACAACACCGTCTACGGATTCTACGTCCAGGACGATTGGCAAGTCACGGACCGGCTCGAGCTCAATCTGGGCCTGCGTTGGGACTACGAGGACAACGCTTACAACAACGATTACACGACGCCCGACAACATCGTGGCGCTGCTGCAGGCGTACGAAACGCTGCCCGGCTACACCATGGCGTTCAATCCGGACGACTACATCTCCGATGGCGACCGCGAGGCGTTTAGCGGCATGTGGCAACCGCGCCTCGGCTTCTCTTACGACATCACTGGCGACCAGCGCACGGTGTTGTTCGGCGGCTGGGGCCGCTATTACGACCGCATCCCGTACAACTTCGCGTTCGACGAGCGCTTCAAGCCCACTCAGTTCGTACGCGAGTTTTTCTTCTCGACCACCGGTGCGCCGGGCACCATTCTTTGGGATCCCGCCTATCTCACGCCAGAGGGCCTGCAACCGTTGATCGACGCCAACCCCGGGCAGGGCGAGGTGTTCCTGATCCAGAACGGCGCCGAACCGCCGGTGACCGATCAGATCAATATCGGCTTGCGTCAGGCGATCGGAGATTGGCGCACGTCAATCACCTTCGCCCACGCCGACACCAGCAACGGCTTCGGCTGGTACATCGGCAATTTGGGAACCGGCCCCGATCCACGCTTCAACGGGCCCACCCCCTCGTCGCTCGGCTTTACCGAGTTCCGCAATCTGGTCTTCATCTCCACGCACGATCAGGAGCGCGAATTCAACGCCATCTACCTGACCGCGGAGAAGCCCTACACCGAGGAATCGGGCTGGGGCGCGTCGATCACCTACACAACCAGCCACGCCACCCAGAACGGAAGCCGCGACTCCAACACCGCGCCCTTCGACTTCGACTATCCGACGGTGGCGGACACGCCGACCTATGACGCGACCAATGACGAGCGCCACCGCGTGGTCGCCACCGGGCTTTACGATTTGCCCTGGAACACGCGGTTATCGGGCATCTTCACCTACGGTTCCGGCGCGGCGTTCCATATCTTCGGGCCGAATCCTCCGGGGTGGAACGAAGGCCGCCGGGCCCCGTTCGAACAGCTCGACCTGCGGTTCACGAAGTTCTTCGATTTCGACGATGGACACAGCTTGGAATTCTACGTCGACGCTATCAACGTCATGAACCGCGCCAACAACCCGAATATCGAGCAGTGCACGTGCGGTCCGTTCGGACAGCCGTTCAACCAGATCATTCAGGGGCGTAGTTTTCAGGTCGGTGCGCGCGCGCGCTGGTAAGCCTGGATTCAACGGAGGGGGCCGTGCGCGTGAGCGTGCGGCCTTCTTTGCCTCAAGGGAGCGGCGATGCGACGACGATCTTTCACGCTGGGTTTGAGCGCCGCGTTGGCGCTGGCGAACTGCGCCAGGAGCGACCGCGTCGCCGCGCCCGGCGAGCCCCCCGATGTGGAAGACGCCTTCGTCGCCGAGCTGCAGGAGCGAACGTTTCGTTGGTTTTGGGAGCAAACCCCGCATCAGACCGGGCTGACGCCGGATCGGTGGCCGACGCCGTCGTTCTGCTCGGTCGCCGCCGTCGGTTTTGCCCTGACCGCCTATGGCGTCGGGGTGGAGCGCGGCTGGATCACGCGCGCGCAGGCGCTGGAGCGAACGCTTAACACGCTGCGTTTCTTCCATACCGCGCCGCAAGGGGGCGCGACCGCCGGCATCGTTGGACACCGAGGCTTCTTCTATCATTTTCTCGACGCATCCAGCGGCCTGCGGTTCGAGCGCACCGAGCTGTCCAGCATCGACACCACTTTGTTGTTGGGCGGCGTGCTTTTTGCGCAGAGTTATTTCGACCGCGAGGATCGCGGTGAAGCCGAGGTGCGCCGGCTTGCCGACGAAATCTATGCTCGCGTCGAGTGGAATTGGATGCGCCCGCGCGCGCCGCTGGTTTCGATGGGTTGGCACCCGGAGGATGGCGGCGCCTTCATCGCCCACGATTGGGATCAGTACAACGAGGCGGCGCTGCTCTACGTGCTGGCGCTCGGTTCGCCGACGCACGCCCTCGCCGACAACGCCTGGGCCGCCTGGACCAGCCGCTTCGAACGGCAGTGGGGGGCGCGTTGGGGCCAGCCGCACTTACAATTCCCGCCGCTTTTCGGGCATCAGTATAGTCACCTTTGGATTGACTTCCGCGACATCCGCGATCGTTTCATGCAGGCCAAGGGGATCGACTATTTCGAGAACAGCCGGCGCGCCACTTATGCGCAGCAAGCTTATGCTGTCGCCAACCCTGGCCGCTTCCGTGGCTATGGCGCCGACATCTTCGGCCTGACCGCGTGCGATGGCCCCGGCGATTTCGTGCACGAGATCGACGGCCGCAGGCTGGAGTTCTTCTCCTATTCGGCGCGCGGCCCCGGCGATCGCGACGACGGCACGCTTGCGCCCACCGCCTTGGGAGGTTCAATTCCGTTTGCGCCCGAAATTGCAATCCCAGCGCTGAAGGAGATGCGCCGCCGCTATGGAGAGGCGATTTACACCCGCTATGGGTTCCTCGACGCGTTCAACCCCACTTTGCGCGACCCCAACGTGCAGCTGCTGCATGGACGTATTTCGAACGATGTCTGGGTGGATGGCGATTACCTGGGCATCGATCAAGGGCCGATCGTGTGTATGATCGAGAACTGGCGGTCAGGGCTTGTCTGGGAGGTGATGCGTCGCAGCCCTTACATCCGTCGCGGCCTTGAGCGCGCCGGTTTCAGCGGCGGCTGGCTGACGCAGTGAGCGTGCGCGTGACCCGTCGGGGCGCGCTGGTTGGCGCGGCGGGCCTGGCGGCGTGCGCAAGCGGCGATCGTGGCGACGCGATCCGCTTCTGGGCCATGGGTAACGAAGCCGCGCGCGTGCCGGAGGTGCTCGCGCCCTTCGAGCGTGACAATCCGGCCTGGCGTGTGCGCGTACAGGCGCTGCCATGGACGGCCGCGCACGAACGCCTGCTGACCGCCTACGCCGGCAATGCGCTCCCTGACGTCGCCCAGGTCGGCAACACCTGGGTCAGCGAGATGACCGCAATTGGCGCGCTGCGATCGGTCGCGGATGGTGAGCGCGCCTTGCTTGAGGACAATTTCGCGGGTGTGCTGGAAACCAATCGCATCGGCGAGCGTTACTTTGCGCTGCCTTGGTACGTCGACACCCGCCTGCTCTTCTACCGCACCGACCTGCTCGCCCGGGCAGGCTATGATGAAACGCCCCGGGACTGGGCGGGCTGGAAAGCGTCAATGCATGCGCTGAAGCGGATTGCGGGAGACGGCAATTACGCGATCTTGCTGCCGCTCAACGAGTTCGAGCAATTGCTGACGTTCGGGCTGCAACAGGAAGAACCGTTGCTGCGCGACCGCGACAGCCGCGGCAATTTTTCCAGCCCAGGCTTCATTGCCGCGCTCGAATTCTACAAGTCGCTTTTTGACGAGGAATTGGCCCCGGTTGCGTCCGCGACTCAAATCTCCAACGTCTGGAACGAGTTTTCGCGCGGCTTCTTCAGCTATTACTTCTCCGGGCCCTGGAGCATTGGCGACTTTCAGCGTCGTTTGGCGCCGGAATTTCAGGATAAATGGGCCACCGCCGAAATGCCCGGCCCGAACGGGCTAGGAGCCTCGGCCCCCGGTGGTTCGAGCCTTGTGGTGTTCCGCGACGCGCGCGATCCCGAAGCCGGTTGGGCGCTTGTGCGCCATTTGCTGGATCGCCGGACCCAGATCGCCTTCCACGCCGCCACCGGCAACCTGCCGGCGCGGGTCAGCGCCTGGGAGGCGCCGGCGCTCGCCAACGATCCTTATGTCGCGACCTTCGGGCGTCAGCTGCAAAGGGCGAAGCCAGTCCCGAAGGTGCCGGAATGGGAGCGCATCGTCACCGAGATGCAAATCGTCGCGGAGCGCATGGTGCGCGGCGAATACACGCCGGGCGCGGCCGGACGCGAAATCGACCGCCGCGCCGACGCTCTGTTGGAGAAGCGCCGCTGGATGCTGGAGCGGGGGCGCGCCGTATGAGTCGCAGTGAGCGCGCCGCCTGGGCCTTCGTGGCGCCGGCGCTGATCGCCATCGGTTTGTTCTTTGCGCTGCCGGTGCTGGGCGCGCTGCTGCTCAGCTTTACGGATTTCGACATCTATGCGCTGGCGGACGCCCGCAACATGCGCGTCGTCGGCATCGAGAACTATCGGCGTCTGTTCGAGAACCCTTTGTTCTGGGGCGCGATGAGCAACACATTGTGGTTCGTGGCGATCGGCACGCCGATCGCCATCGTCGTCTCACTGGCGGCGGCGCTGCTGCTGAATGCGAGCGTCGTCAAGCTTAAGCCGATCTGGCGGGTGGCCCTGTTTGCGCCTTACGTGACGACGCTGGTGGCGACGGCCGTGGTGTGGCGCTACCTTCTGCACACGCGCTATGGCGTCATTAACTCGGCGCTGGATGGCGCTGGCGCGCCACAGATCGACTGGTTGGGTGATCCGGCGTGGGCTTTGCCGGCCATTCTCCTGTTCGTGATATGGAAGACATTCGGTTACAATATGCTGATCTTCCTGGCCGTGTTGCAAACGGTGCCGGAGGATTTGCATGATGCTGCGCGGGTCGACGGGGCGGGCCCCTGGCGGCGGTTTTTGCACGTTACGCTGCCCGCGATTGGCCCCGCGATCATCTTGGTCAGCATCGTGTCGATGGCGGGTTTCTTTCAGCTGTTCGCCGAACCGTACGTGATGACCCAGGGCGGCCCATCGCAGCGGACGGTGACGATCCTCTACTTCATGTACGAGGAAGGGTTCAAATGGTGGAACCTCGGTTCGGCGTCGGCGGTGGCGTTCGTGCTCTTTCTTTGCATCTTCGCGGTCGCACTGCTTCAGCTTTTCGCCGCTCGCAAGTTGGGAAGCGCGCAATGAGGGTGCGGGTGTCCGACCTGGGCTTGAACGCACTCGCCGTCGTGGTGGCGGCGCTCACTCTGTTTCCGTTGTTCTGGATGCTGGCCGTCTCCCTCATGCAGCCGGGCGAGGCGGCGCAGTTTCCACCGCCGCTCTGGCCGCAGGCCCCTAGCTTTGCTCACTACCGAACTCTCTTCGAAGTGCAGGGCGTCGGGCGCTACCTGTTTAACAGCGCCATCCTGGCGACGCTGGCGACTCTCTTGGCGCTGTGTGTGACCGTGCCTGCCGGATACGCCTTCGCCAAACTGCGGTTCAAAGGACGCGAACGGCTGTTGCAAGTGTTGATGGCGGCGCTGGTGGTGCCGGGCCAGATCGGCACGCTGCCGTTATTTTTGATGCTGCAGCGCATGGGGCTGGTGAACACATTCGCCGGGGCGTTGGTGCCGTGGCTCGCCAGCTTGTTCGGCCTCTACCTGGTGCGCGAGTATGCGCGTTCTATCCCCGACGAGATGCTGGAGGCAGCGCGGATCGACGGGGCCAGCGAATGGCAGATTTTCCGGCACATCGTTCTGCCGATCCTGCAGCCGATCCTGGTGACATTGGCGTTGTTCGTGTTCCTCGGCAGCTGGAACGACTTTCTGTGGCCGCTGATCGTCCTGACCGATCAGAACAATTATACCTTGCCGGTCGCGCTGGCGGCGTTGTCGCGGGAATCTGTACAAGATACCGAGCTGATGATGGCCGGCGCCGTGGTCACGGTGTTGCCGCCGCTGCTGCTGTTTCTCGCGCTGCAACGCTACTATGTGCGCGGCCTTCTTGCCGGGGGGGTGAAAGGGTGAAGCAGGTCGTCGCCGCCTTGGTCTGGCTGCTTTCGTTCGCCGGCGCCGCGGACGCGCAGGAAGCGCGTCTGCTCGACGGCTTCGACGAGATCTCCGCATGGCGCGCCGACGCCTCCGACGGCGTTAGCGTTTCGGCGTCCGCTGCGGCAGGCCGCGACGGCGGGGCCTTGCGTCTGAGTTTCGATTTTCAGGATGTTTCTGGCTATGCTTTCGTCGGCCGTGATCTGCCGTTGAACCTTCCGGAGAACTACGAGATCTCGTTCTGGATGCGTGCGGACGCGCCCGTGAACACGCTCGAGATCAAGTTCATCGACGCCTCCGGCGAGAATGTGTGGTGGCGCAACGAGCGAAATTTCACATTCCCGACCGAATGGACGCGTTTTGTCATACGCAAGCGGCAGGTGGAGTTCGCGTGGGGGCCAACGACGCAGCGAGAATTGCGGCAGTCGCAGCGAGTGGAATTCGTCGTAACGCGGGGCGAAGGCGGGGGCAGCGGTTCCGTTTTTATCGACCGTCTGGAAATTCGCGAGTTGCCGGCGATCACCGCGCCGTTGGCGGCTGTCGCGGCGACGGCGTCAGTGAGCGCCGACAGCGCCCATCTGGCGTGGGATGCGGAGTCCGGGAGCGCATGGCGCGCCCCGCCCGGCGCACACGCCATCACCTTCGACCTCGGGCAGCTGCGCGAGTTCTCCGCCATCGCGCTGACATGGGCGGCGCGAGAGCATGCGCGCGACTATCAGGTGATGCTCTCAGACGATGGCGAAAGCTGGCGAGTGTTGAGGCGCGTCATCGATGGCGATGGCGGCGTTGACACCCTGTTCGCTCCCGACGCGGAAGCGCGCTTCGCGCGCCTGGAACTTGGCGCGGCCGCTGAGGGAGGATACGGGCTGGCGGAGATCGCCGTGCGTCCCCCCGAATGGGCGACCAGCGCCAACGCCTATGTGGAGGCGCTTGCGCGCGCGGCGCCGCGCGGCGTTTTCCCTCGCGGCTTTGTGGAGCAATCCTACTGGACGCTCGTAGGCGTGGATGGCGCTTCCGATAGCGCCCTGATGTCGGAAGACGGCGCAGTGGAGGTCGGCCAGGGCGGCTTCTCGATCGAGCCTTTCGTGCGCATAGGCGATCGGACGTCATCTTGGGCCGACGTAGAGGTGAGCCAATCGCTGCTCGACGGCTACCTGCCGATCCCAAGCGTCGCCTGGCAAGGCGAGGGCTGGCGTCTGGACACGACGGCATTCGGCGGCGGCGTTGCACGCGCCTCGACGCTGACGACGCGCTACACGCTGACGAACACCAGCGACAGCCCGCAGCGGATCGATTTGCTGCTCGCCGTTCGGCCGTTGCAGGTCAACGGACCGCGGCAGTTTCTCAATCGGCCGGGCGGGGTCGCGGCGATCGAAACGTTGGCGCTGTCGGGGCGCGATGTTGTCGTCAACGGCGCGCCGCGGCTGCGGTTGGCGGCGACGCCCAGCCGCTTTCTGGCCCATCGCCTCGATTCCGGGCCGGCGCCGTTCGCAACCGCCGGCGCACGCGCGGTGAGGGATGAGACGGGCTTTGCTTCCGGTCAGATCGTTTACAGCGCGACCTTGCGGCCGGGAGAGTCGCGAAGCTTCGCCTGGTGCGCCCCTCTCAACGACGAGGGACAAACTTGCTCCCCGGGCGGCGAAGCGCGCATCGAGGCGGTTGCTGAGGCGTGGCGGCGGCGCCTTAACGTGGTCAGCATCGAAACGCCCGCGGCGGGCAGGCCAGTCGTCGACACGCTGCGCACAGCGCTGGCGCACATACTGATGTCGCGCGAGGGGCCGATCCTGAAGCCAGGCACACGCTCTTACGATCGCTCGTGGATTCGCGACGGCGCTATGATCGCGGAGGGCCTGATCCAGCTCGGGGCCATCGAGGAGGCCGCGGAATACTTGCGCTGGTTTGCGCCCTTCCAGTTCGACAATGGCAAGATCCCATGCTGCGTCGACAGCCGCGGCGCCGACCCGACTCCGGAAAACGATAGCCACGGCGAGTTCATCTATCTGGTCGCTGAAGTCTGGCGCGCCACCGGCGACGAGGCGCTGTTGGGCGAGATGTGGCCGCGCGTCGTCAGCACCGTGGCCTACATGGATGCGCTGCGCCGCTCGGAAATGGCGCCCAACCAAGCGCCAGCACGCCGTCACTTGTATGGACTAATGCCGCCTTCGATCAGCCACGAGGGCTATTCAGCGCGGCCTGCCTATTCGTACTGGGACGATTTCTGGGCGCTTTTGGGCTACAAGGAGGCCGTCGAACTGGCGCGCGCGGTCGGCGATGACGACGCGGTGCGCCGCTTCAGCGACTCGCGCGATGGATTCCGGAGCGACCTCTACGCCTCGATCGCCGCCATGCGAAGCGTGCACGGCGTCGACTACGTGCCCGGCGCCGCCGACCTCGGCGATTTCGACGCCACCTCGACCACCATCGCGCTGTCGCCGGGCGGCGAGTTGCAGCACTTGGCGCGTGCACAGGTGGAGGCGACCTTCGAACGCTATTGGCGCGAGTTCGTTGCGCGCCGCGATGGCCGCCGCTCTTGGGACGCCTACACGCCGTACGAAATCCGCAATGTCGGGGCCTTCGTGCGGCTGGGCTGGCGTGAGCGCGCCTACGAACTCATGACCTATTTCTTCAACGATCGCCGTCCGGGCGCGTGGAACGGCTGGGCCGAAGTCGTTGGCCGCGATCCCCGCGAACATCGCTTCATCGGCGACATGCCCCACGCCTGGATCAGCTCCGACTATATCCGCTCGGCGCTCGAATTGTTCGCCTATGACGACGAGGCAAGCAATGCGCTGGTCATCGCCGCGGGCGTTCCCGAGGCCTGGCTCTCCCAAGGCGGCGTCGCGGTGACAGGGCTGCGCACCCCTTACGGAGCGCTGTCCTATCGCCTTGCCCGAGAGGGCGACACCCTGGTGCTAGAGGTCGCGGGTGACGTGCCGCCTGGGGGGTTCGTGCTGCCCTGGCCGCTGAGCACGCCGCCCGCGGAAGCGCAGTTTCAGGGCGCGCCGATTGCGCTGGGCGACGGCTACCGTCTCAACCGTCCCGGACGCTTGGTTGTGCATTTATCGCCGACGCCGTGAGCGGCGACTGGCGGAGAGGGCGGGATTCGAACCCGCGATAGGCTTGCACCTATTTCAGTTTTCGAGACTGACGCCTTCAGCCACTCGGCCACCTCTCCGGCGCTCTCCGATGGAGAGCGCGATGCTTTAGTGCAAGCAGGCGTGGCGATCAATCGGGCCGGCGCCGGCGGTAGAGTGCGCTCACGCGCTCGGCTTCTGCGGCGATCGCCCGCGCCAAAGCCGGCGGGCGGATAACCCGGACCTCGGCCCCCAAGCGCAGCAACTGGAGCGCTGCGGCGTCGACGCTCTCGACCGGTATTTCGGCGCGGGTCCACCCCTCGGCGCAAACGCGTGCGGGCTTGGCGGCGGCAGCTTGGGCGACGCGCGGAAAGGCGTCGCGCAGAAGCCGCATGCCCTTGGGCGACGCCTCGATGACGGCGCGGCCGCTGAGCAGGCGGGCCTCGAAGTCGCGCGCCCAGGCGTTCCAATAGCGGGCCAGATCGAAGCCCCGCGGGCGGGTGAAATGCGCGGGGAGCAGTTCAAGCGATTGGATGGCGCTCGCGCGATAGGTGCGTGGCGCGGCCCGCTGCGCGCTGGCGACCAGGTACCAAAGGCCGCCCTTCAGCACGAGGCCTAGCGGATCGAGGTCACGCCGCACCACCGCCTTCCAGCTCTCGTAGCGCACCCGGATGCGCTGCCTGCTCCATACCGCGCGCGCCAAGACCGGCAGGTGGTGCGGCGGCTCCGCTGCGCCGTACCAGGCCAGCGGGTCGAGGTGAAAGCGTTGCGCCACGCTTTGGGCGCTGGCGCCGGACTCGGTCGGCAGGCTGGCGAACAGCTTGAGGCGCGCGGACGCCAAATCGGGGCCGAGGCCCAGATCCGCGGCGGCCGTCTCGGCGCCGGCGAACGCCAGCGAATCCGCCTCCGCTTGCGTGAAGCCGGTGAGCTTGGTGCGATAGCCGTCGGCGAGCGCAAAGCCGCCGCTGCGGCCACGTTCAGCGTAGACCGGCACGCCCGCCGCGCTCAGCTGATCAATGTCGCGATAGATGGTGCGCACTGAGACTTCGAACTCTTGCGCCAAGGCCTCTGCGCTCAGGCGGCCGCGCAGCTGCAGCATGATAAGGATGGAAAGGAGACGGCTCGCACGCATTCTTTGAGGGTGGCACGAAATCCTGACATTGGGTGACAGGTTTTGCGCGATACGGTGGCCGCCAGTCTCACTTTCAACAGGAGGGAGAAAATGCGGTGGACCATCAGCGCCGGGTGCTCATGGCGGCAGGGGGCGCGGCGCTGCTGCAGGCTGCGGGCAAGCCTTTGAGCCCGCCCCGCTTCGACCCAATGCCGCTTTTGCCGGCGGTGCGGACGCCCGGGCAGCCTGGCGACTTCGACTTCCTGACCGGCGCCTGGCGCATCGACAATTGGTCTATCGTCGACGGCGCGTGGCTTGCGTATCCCGGCGAGGCCACGGTGCATGCGATCCTGTCTGGAGTTGGAAGCGTCGAAGAACTACGGATTCCGGCGCGCAATTTTTCCGGCATGGGGCTGCGGCTGCTCGACGTCGAAAACCGGATTTGGGCGGACCATTGGGTGAACGCGCGCTCCGGCGTCATCACCACCCCTGGTCAGCAGGGCAGCTTTGAGAACGGGACCGGTATTTTCGTCACTGACGCCCAGGAAAGCGGCCAGCCGGTAAAATACGCCGGCGTCTGGGACCAGATCACGCCCGTGAGTTGTCGCTGGCGCCAGGCAGCCTCCCGCGACGGCGGCCAGACCTGGGACCAAAACTGGATCATGTTGTGGCGCCGGGCCTGACGGTCAGAGGTGTCCGTCCGAAACGCCGTTGACGGCCCGCCCCCGGCGGCTCTATACCGCCGCTCCTCGCCCGGGCGGATACGTCCGGGCGCTTACGATTTTTTGGAAACGGCAATGTTCGCGGTAATCAAGACGGGCGGCAAGCAATACCGGGTGGCTAAGGAC
>CAZNTI010000011.1:6619-16601 GCA_964575885.1 uncultured Terricaulis sp. | reverse complement strand
CCCCGCCGATGTAACGGTCGCCTGCGCGGCGCTTGCGCTCAGCGATCGCCAGCATCTCGCTGCGCTGGGGCAGGTGCTGGAACGCGCGCTCGCGGCCGAGCTTCCCGTGCTGGCTCGCGATGGCGGTTTCATCGCCGCGGGTTTCGATGCAGCCCTAGACGAAGCGCGCGCGCTGCGCGACGACAGCCGCAAGGTTATCGCTGCATTACAAGCGGGCTACGCGGAAGAAACGGGCATTCCGGGCCTAAAGCTTAGGCACAACAACGTACTCGGCTATCACATCGAAGCGACCGCCAAGCAGGCGGAAGCGCTTATGACGCCGCCGCTGAGCGCGCGCTTCATTCATCGCCAGACCAACGCCGGCGCGGTAAAGTTCACAACCACGGAGTTGGCCGAACTCGACGCCAAGATTGCGCGCGCCAGCGATGCAGCGCTGGCCCGGGAACAGGTGCTGTTCAAGGACTTCGCGGCCCAGGCAGCGTCGAGCGAACGCGAAATTCGCGCCGTCGCCGAAGCGTTGGCCGCCCTCGACGTCGCCGCCGGGTTGGCCGAGTGGGCGGCCGAAACCAACGCAGTGCGCGCCGACATCGATGACAGCACCGCCCTCTTAGCAGACGCCGGCCGCCACCCCGTGGTGGAAGCCGGCGTCCGCCGCGAAGGGCAGGGGTTCACCCCCAACGATGCGCGGCTCGACGCCGACGGCCGCTCGGGCCCGCGGCTGCTGGTGGTCACCGGGCCCAACATGGCCGGCAAGAGCACCTATCTGCGCCAATTGGCTGTGCTGGCGATTTTGGCGCAGGCCGGGTCTTTTGTGCCGGCCAAGAAGCTCCGGCTCGGCGTCGTCGATCGTGTGTTCGCGCGCGTCGGCGCATCCGACGATCTTTCGCGTGGCCGCTCCACTTTCATGACTGAAATGGTCGAAACCGCAGCCATCCTCAATCAGGCGGGTTCGCGGTCGCTGGTTGTGCTCGACGAGATCGGTCGCGGCACCGCCACCTTCGACGGTTTGGCGATCGCCTGGGCGGTGGCTGAGCACCTTCATGACATCACTTGCTGTCGCGCCGTATTCGCCACCCATTATCATGAGCTTACGCGCCTCGCCGACAAACTTGAGGCGGGCGCCAACGCACATTTGCGGGCGCGCGAATGGAAAGGCGAACTCGTATTCCTTCACGAAGTGTCGGCCGGCCCTGCTGACCGATCCTACGGCATCCAGGTCGCGAAACTCGCGGGGCTGCCGAAGCCCGCCGTCGAACGCGCGCGCTCGGTGTTAGCGCGGTTGGAAGCCGGCGGCGGCGCCCGCGTTGAAATCACGGACGACTTGCCATTGTTCTCGCGGACAACGCGCGCCGATCCCGATCCGTCAGCGGTCGAGCAAGCCCTCGAGGCGATTGACCCCGATACGCTGACGCCCAAAGCGGCGCTTGAGCTGATCTACCGGCTGCGGAGCCTGCTTACGGAGTAGAGTCGCGGTCGAGCACCGGATCGCGGCGATCCACGCTCTGGCGTGCGGCGTCAGCGGCGGCGCCGGCGATGAAATTCTCCCGCCAGATGTCGGCTGAGCCGGTTTGCACCGCCAGGGTGATGTAGACGCCTAGCAGAGCGCCCATCACGAGCCCGCTCACGCCCCAAAGCGAAGCGGCGAACCAATAGGCAGCCCCGCGCTCACTGCGGATGCGCTGGGCAAACAGCTTTTGGTCCATGAGCGCTTCAAGATTGGCGCGGGCTGGATGGTCATGGACCTGATGGTCCTCGTCCACCGGATTCAGCCGAATTGTTTTCCCGCCCTTGCTGCGCATCGATGGTGTCTCCCGAGAAGCCATGCTGGATGTACCTTTGGCTGTGCCCGCGAAATGAGGCAAGTTCGCGTTTAGGACGCTAACGAAGTTCTCACTTGGCCCTCGCTCTAGCCTTTTACGACACTATGACCAAATTGCAATGATATGTCCCGCCGCTCCAAGCCCGCACACCCCGACTTGAAAGACGCCGCCCGCCTCGGCGCCGAGCTGGAGGCGGCGTTGGCGACGCAAAGAAAGACGCACCGGATCGTTGCGCGTCAGGTGCTGGGGGAGGCGCTCGCGCAGGCCCACGCCCAAGCCCAGGATCGCCTGGCGTCGGGCGACGACGGGCTCACCGTGGCCCGGTTTCTGTCCGCCAACACAGACCAGCTGGTCCAGGCGCTGTTTGGTTTCGCGGCGACCAGCGTCCACCCTGGGCGGGCCGAAAGCGGACGGGTCGCGCTGGTGGCGGTCGGCGGCTACGGGCGCGGCGAACTCGCGCCGTACTCGGATCTTGATCTGCTCTTCGTTCATGACCCGAGAGCGCGCGCGCGCGCCACCGAACTGACCGAATACGTGCTCTACATGCTTTGGGATCTGGGCTTGAAGGTCGGCCATGCGACCCGCAGCGTGGAAGAGTGCGTCAAGCTCGCGCGCGGCGATCATACAATCGAAACGGCGCTGCTCGAAAGCCGACATCTCGCCGGCGCCGAAGACCTCTCCGCACAGCTTCAAGAGCGTTTCCGCAAGGACGTGGCGGAGCGTGACCACGCGGCGTTCATCGCCGCCAAGCTCCGTGAGCGCGACGAGCGCCACGCCAAGAGCGGCGCCTCGCGTTACATGGTCGAACCCAACATCAAGGAAGGCAAAGGCGGTCTGCGCGATTTGCACACGCTGTCCTGGATGGCCCGCCATCGTTACGGCTTCTCACGTCCAAGCGACTACCTTGAAGCTGGTGTGCTGTCGCAACAGGAAGCGTTGGCGTTTCGGCGCGCGTTGAGATTTCTATGGACCGTGCGCTGCCATCTTCACTTCGTGGTTGGCCGCGCCGAAGAGCGACTGAGCTTCGACGTCCAGCCTGAGCTCGCCCAGCGTTTGGGCTTTGTCGAACGGGGCGGTTATAGCGCCGTCGAGCGCTTTATGCGCCGCTATTTTCTTGCCGCCAAGGAAGTCGGCATGCTGACGCGCGTGCTTTGCGCGCGCTTGGAGGCCGATCACGCCAAGCGCGCGCCGCGCGGGCTCAACCGCTTGCTCCCAGGCGAGCGTGCGCCGCGCGATGCGCCTGCGCCAGGCTTCCACGTGGAAGCCGGACGCCTCAATATCGATCGCTCCGCGGTGCTGGAACAGCCCGAGAATATCATTCGACTGTTCGAAATCGCCGAGCGGCTCGATCTCGACGTGCACCCGGCGGCGCTGGGAGCGGCGGCCCGCCGCGTGCGCCGATTGGCGCCGGCGTGGCGCAAGGACCCCGGCGCCCGGGCGGCGCTGCTGGACGTCATCGAGTCGCGCCGCCATCCCGGCGCGGCGCTGCGGCTGATGAACGAGGCAGATGTCCTGGGCCGCTTCGTGCCTGAGTTTGGCCGCATCGTCGGCCAGATGCAGTTCAACATGTATCACCATTACACGGTGGATGAGCACACGCTGCGCGCCGTCGACGCGATCTCTGAGATCGAGCGCGGCCGTCACGAGGCCGAGCATCCGCTCGCGACCTCGATCTTTTCCAAGATCATCAATCGTCGAGCGCTCTATCTGGCGATGTTGCTGCACGACACCGGCAAGGGCGAGGGCGACCAGCAGGTGGAGGGCGAGAAGTCCGCGCGCGCCGCTGGCGTGCGCCTTGGCCTGCCGCCGGACGAGGTGGACTTGATCGCATGGCTCGTTCGCCATCATTTGGTGATGAACGATTTCGCGCAACGCCGCGACATTGGCGATCCGCGCACGGTCACGCAATTCGCCGCCATCGTCGGCACAGTCGAGCGGCTGCGGCTCTTATTGGTGCTGACGGTGGCCGACATCCGCGCCGTCGGGCCCAATTTGTGGAACAGTTGGAAGGGTCAGCTGCTGCGCGATCTCTACCGCCTTACGGAAGCGGCGCTGCACGGGGGCCGCTCGGGCGAAGCGGGGGTGCGCGCGCACCTGGCTGAATTGGCGGAAGCCGCCAAGCAGACGCTGGTCACGGATGAAGCCCTCGCCGGCAGCGCCGATCTTGCCGGCTGGCTGGCGTCGCTCGAAGACGGCTATTGGCTCAATCACGATGCCGAGGCGCTGCTGTGGCACGCGCGCGAAGTGCTCGCCGCCCGCCGCTCCCGGAACATTCCGCACGTGGCGGCGCGAGTGCGTCCGATGCAGGGCGTCACCGAGGTGCTTATTTATGCGGCCGATCGGCCGGGGCTTTTTGCAAGCCTGGCGGCGGCCATTTCCGCCGCCGGCGGCGACATCGCCGGCGCGCGGGGACATACCACCAGCGACGGCGCCGTCTTCGACGTGTTCTCGGTGCAGGCGGGCGAACACCGCCCTTTCGGACATGACCACCCGCAGGCTTTGACTGCGCTGATCTCGCGGCTCGAGCGCGCTGCGCTCGAGACCGTGGCGATGCCCGCCCCGGCGCCGTTGTCGCGCCGAGCGGCGGCGTTTCGCATAGAACCCTGGGTCCGTATCGACAACGACATCACCCCGGCCTCGACCGTGATCGAGGCGTCCGGTCGCGACCGCCACGGCCTGCTGGCGCAACTCGCGCACGTGTGCGTCGAGGCTGGTGTTTCGATCGCCAGCGCACACATCGAAACTTACGGCGAGCGCGCATCCGACGTCTTCTACGTGCAGGACGCCAACGGCGGTCAGATCGAGAATACGCGCCGGCTGTTGGCGCTGCGCACCCGGCTCGAAGAGGTGCTGCGCGCCGCCGAACCGTCCGCGCCTGCTGGACCCGCCAAGGAGCCATTGGCGGTGGCGCGCTCGTCGACGGCGCGCTAACGGGAACTCATGAGCCTTGCCCGCAACACCGCCGTTATTGGCGGTCTCACCCTGGTGTCGCGTCTGCTGGGCTTCGCCCGCGACTTGCTGCTCGCAGCTGCGCTTGGGGCCGGCCCGATCGCTGACGCGTTCATGGCGGCGTTGCGTTTTCCCAACCTGTTTCGCCGCCTGTTCGCCGAAGGCGCCTTTAGCCAAGCGTTCGTGCCGGTCTATTCGAAGACGCTGGCCGAGCACGGCGAAAAGGCCGCCGACACTCTAGCCGCCGAGGCGCTGGCGGTTCTGGTGTTGCTCACCAGCGTGATCTCGGCGCTCGCCATTGCGGCGATGCCGTGGATCAACCTCGCTCTGTTCGGCGGCTATGCCGACAATCCGGAAATTTTCGGCCTGGCGACGCTGCTGACCCAGATCACCATGCCGTACCTTGTCGCCATCAGCGTAGCGACGCTGTTCGCAGGCGCGCTGAACGCCCGCGGCCGATTCTTCGCCGCCGCCGCCGCGCCGTCTTTGCTGAACCTGTGTCTGCTGATCGGCGTCTGGTTCTACCGCGAGGATCCGATCCAAGCAGCGTTTGCGGCGGCGGTCGCCGTGACGATTTCCGGGGTGTTGCAGGCGCTTTGGGTGGCGCTCGGCGCGCGCCGCTCGGGGGTGCGCACGCGGCCGCTGTGGCCCCGGCTCAGTCCCAACGTCAAGCGGCTGCTGGCGCTCGCCGCGCCGGCCGCCATCGCCGGCGGCGCGCTTCAGATCAACGTTATGGTCAGTCAGGCGATCGCCTCGTTCGAGGTCGGCGCCATTTCGCTGCTGAACTACGCCGACCGCGTTTACCAGCTGCCGCTTGGCCTCATCGGCGTCGCCGTCGGCGTTGCGATGCTGCCGCGCTTGTCGCGCCTGGTGCAGGCAGACGATGAAGCAGGGGCCCGCGGCGCCCTTGATGAGGCCGTCAATCTCTCGATGGCGTTCACACTGCCGGCGGCCGCGGCGATGCTGGCGATGCCCTCGCTCATGCTGGACGGGCTTTTTGCGCGCGGCGAGTTTACGTCGCAGAACGCTGTCGACGGCGGCTTGGCGCTGTTCCATTACGGCTGGGGCGTGCCCGCTTTCGTGCTGGCGAAAATCTACGCGCCGGCTTTCTTCGCACGCGAGGACACCAGCGCGCCGATGCGCTTCGCTGTCATCTCCATGGCCATCAATATCGCACTGGGGGCGGCGCTCTTCTTCATGCTGCGTCAATCGGGCGAACTCGGCTTTCCCGGCTTGGCGGTCGCCACCAGCGTGGCGGCGTGGGTGAATGTGCTGCTGATGATCGCTTCGCTCGCGCGC
Organism: uncultured Terricaulis sp.; assembly: GCA_964575885.1. Taxonomy (GTDB): domain Bacteria; phylum Pseudomonadota; class Alphaproteobacteria; order Caulobacterales; family Aquidulcibacteraceae; genus Vitreimonas. Next base: position 10,533 of record CAZNTI010000011.1, on the reverse strand, counting down.
CGCGGCGCCTACGCGCCCTCGCCGCGCGCCACCTGGCGCCTCAGCCGCATACTGATCGTGTCTGCGGGCCTGGGGGCGGCGCTTTGGTTCGCTGCCGTCAATCGCGACGCGCTGGAGGCGCTCCTCGGGTCCAAGGAACTCGCGGTGCTGGCGCTCATCATCGGGGGCGGACTTAGCTATTTTGCGGTGCTGTTCTTGACCGGCTCGGTCACTGTCGGCGAAGTGCGCGCAGCGCTGCGGCGCGAGCGCGGCGCCACGGCGGGCGCGGGCGGCTTGCCGCCGGGCTTAGAGGGCTGATAGGAAGCGCCGCCATGGACATGAGCGCGAACCTGCGGCGATGGCGGCACTGACCGCTTGACCTTCAACCAGCGTCCCGCCCCCGGCGACGCCTCCTTCTCGTGTTCCGGAGCTTCCCATGACTGACGCACCCCCGCCCGTATACCAGGGTCCGCAGCGCGTTTTTTCCGGCATGCAGCCCACCAACGGCTTGCACCTCGGCAACTATCTCGGCGCTCTTCAGAAGTTCGTGGCGCTGCAGGACAAGTACGATTGCATCTATTGCATCGTCGATCTGCACGCCATCACCACTGGACCCGATCCCAAAGAACTGGCTGCGAAGTGCCGCGAGGTCGCCGCCGCCTATGTCGCCGCAGGCGTCGATCCCAAGCGCTCGATAATCTTCGTCCAGTCGGCGGTGCGCGAGCATACGGAGCTCGCCTGGATATTCAATTGCGTGGCCCGCATGGGCTGGCTCGAACGCATGACCCAGTTCAAGGACAAGGCCGGCAAGCACGCCGAGCGCTCGTCGGTGGGTCTGTTCGCCTATCCGGTGCTGCAGGCCGCTGATATCTTGTTGTACAAAGCCACCCACGTGCCGGTGGGCGAAGACCAGAAGCAGCACCTGGAGTTGTCGCGCGACATCGCCCAGAAATTCAACAACGACTACGAAATTCCCGCCTTCTTCCCACTGCCCGAGCCGCTGATCCAGGGGCCTGGCGCGCGCATCATGAGCCTGCGCGATGGAACCAAGAAGATGTCGAAGTCCGACCCCTCGGACATGACCCGAATCAACCTCATCGATGACGCCGGCGCCATCTTGTCCAAGATCAAGAAGGCCACGACCGATCCCGACCCGCTGCCGGAAACCAAGGAAGGCCTGCAAGGCAGGGCGGAGGTCGAAAACCTCGTCGGCATCTACGCCTCCGTCACGGATACCAGCGTCGAGGCGGTGCTGGCGGCGTGGGGCGGCAAGGGCTTCGGGGCTTTCAAGCCGGCGCTCGCCGAGGTGCTTTCAGCCAAACTCGCGCCCATCGCCGCCGAGATGCGCCGCCTCACCGCCGACAAGGCGGCTTTGGATGCGATCCTCGCAGACGGCGCTCACCGCGCCCGCGCCATCGCCGCGCCCATCATGGCCGAGGTGCGAGGAGTTGTGGGGCTGTGGGGGGCTTAGACGGCCGCCGCGCGGCGGTGCTTGATGCGCGCGCGGCTTTGAGCGAGCCTTCCGCATCATGAGTGAAGCGCCGCGCCACGCCGCCCTCGTCATCGCCGACGAGAGCGAGGAATTCCCCGATGCACTGCTTTATGCCGGCTTGCTGTGCAAGAGCACGGGCTGGCGCCTGGTGATGTTGCGCGTGATCGAGCCATCTGACCCGCTGCCGTGGGCTTCGATTTCCGAGGAAATGCGGCGTCAGGCCCAAGTGGCGGCGGAATCCCTGGTTCAGCGTTTTGCCGCTGAAGTGTGGGCGGAGTGCGGAGTCACTGCCGAGCCGGTGTTGCGCGAAGGCGATCTGAAGCCGGAATTGCGTCGGCTGTTGGAGCTCGACGCCTCGATCAAGCTGGTGGTGCTGGCGGCCGCCGCCGGCCCGGTCGGCCCAGGTCCGCTCGTAACCCAGCTCGGCAAAGCCGCGGGCCTTGGCCCCCGCCCGGTGCCGGCCCTGGTCGTGCCCGGGGCCCTTTCGCGCGAGGAGGTGCGGCAGCTGGCGTTGCCGCTGGCTCAGGCGCTGCCGGGCGCCGCCCCGCCGCAAGCTTGACCGCCGCGAGCGAAAGTCCCACCTGGACGGTATGTTTATCCAGACCGAAGCCACCCCCAATCCGCGCACCCTGAAATTTCTGCCTGGGCGCGACGTGCTCGGTTCTGGCAGCCGTGAAATCGTTAGCGCCGAAGCAGCGGAGGGTTCGCCGCTGGCGGCGGCGCTGTTTGCGGTGGCTGGGGTGGAGCGCCTCTATCTCGGCGGCGATTTCATCACCGTCACCAAGTCGGAGGCGGTCGAGTGGCCGCACCTAAAACCACATCTTCTGGCCGCGATTATGGATCACTTCACATCCGGCCGGCCGGTGCTGGAGGCAACCGGCGCTGCGGTGAGCGACGAAGCCGACATTGCCTATGAGGGCGAGGCCGCCGGCATCGTCAAGGAGATCCGTGAGATCATCGAGGCGCGGGTGCGGCCTGCGGTGGCGCGCGACGGCGGCGACATCACCTTCCATTCCTGGGATCATGAAAATGGCGTGGTGCGGCTTAACATGAAGGGCTCTTGCGCCGGCTGCCCGTCCTCGACGCTCACCCTGAAGCAGGGGATCGAGAATATGCTCCGCCATTACGTGCCGGAAGTGAACGCCGTGGAGCAGGTGGTTTAAGCTGCTCGTTCTTGCGATCGACACAAGCCTGGACGCCTGCGCCGTGGCCGTCGCGCGCGGAGACGTAACGCTCGCACACATCTCCGAAACCATGAGCCGCGGCCAGGCCGAACGCCTGGCGCCGATGGTGCGCGAAGCCATGTGTGCGGCCAGCGCCGCGTTTGCCGAGATCGACCGCGTCGCCGTGACCACGGGCCCTGGCTCGTTCACCGGCGTGCGTGTGGGGCTGTCGTTTGCGCGCGCACTGGCGCTGGCGCTCGACAAGTCGTGCATCGGCGTGTCCACCTTGGAAGCGCTGGCGCTGGCGCAATCCGAAACCGGCCTGCGCGCCGCACTGATTGAAACGCCGGGTGCGGCCTACGTCGCGCTTTACGAAGACGGCGCGCAGCTTGTCGCGCCGCAGGCCATCGAGCGCGGCGCGCACGTGGCGGCGCTCTCCGCCGACGGGCGCGCGTACACGCTCAGCGGCCCGGGCGTGACCCCGGATGTGGCCGCGCTGGCGCGCCGCGCTGCAAGGCTCGATCCCGAGCGCTACGCCCCGGCGCCGCTTTATTTGCGCGCGCCGCATGTGACGCTAGCCGAGGGCGGGCAATGATTGAGCAGGTCGGCCTGCATGTCGCGCCCCTCCTGGGGGCGCTGCACGCACTGACCTTCGAGCGGCCCTGGAGCGCCGCCGACTTCGCCAAGCTGCTGTCGAACCCCGCCACGTTCGCGCTGCTCGCGCGCACCCCCGCGGCGCAGGGCTTTGCGCTGGTTTGGGCTGCAGCCGGCGATGCCGAACTTCTGACCGTCTCGGTGGTTCCCGAAGCGCGCCGGCAAGGCGTTGGCGCGGCGCTAGTGGAGAAGGCCTCCATACTCGCGCGCGCACGCGGAGCGGCGACGCTGCATTTGGAGGTGGAGGCCGACAACGCCGCGGCGCGCGCCTTGTACGCCAAACTCGATTTTGCCGAGGTCGGGCGCCGGCCGGGCTACTATGCCGCCGCGCGCGGTGCGATTGACGCTATTGTCATGCGCAAAAGCCTGGTCGGGCTCGGGCCGTAGTGGACAGCGCGGCGCCGGAACGGGTATTTCAGCAGCGCCAGAGGACACCATGGACCGCATCGAAAAGCTCTGCGTTGAAAAGGGCATGCGCATGACCGAGCAGCGCCGCGTCATCGCGCGCGTGGTTTCGGCCAGCCAGGATCACCCGGACGTGGAGGAGCTCCATCGGCGCGCCTCTGCGATCGATTCGGGAATCTCGATCGCCACTGTCTACCGGACGGTGCGCTTGTTCGAAGAGG
>CAZNTI010000011.1:0-6609 GCA_964575885.1 uncultured Terricaulis sp. | reverse complement strand
GGGCATCCTGGAGCGCCACGATTTTCGCGACGGCCGCTCGCGCTATGAAGAGGTGCCGGAAACCCACCACGATCACCTGATCGATATGAAGACGGGACAAGTGATCGAGTTCATCGAGCCCGAGATCGAACGGCTGCAGCAGGAGATCGCCCGCCGCCTGGGGTACAAGCTGGTTGATCACCGGCTGGAACTCTACGGCATCCCCCTTGAGGACCAAGCCGCCGGCAAGCGCCGCTCATGACTGAGCCCAACGCGCCGAAGCGGCTGTTCATCGAGACCTACGGCTGCCAGATGAACGTGTACGATAGCGAGCGGATGCGCGATCTGCTCACCCCCCTGGGGTATGCGCTCGCCGACAAGCCCGACGATGCCGATCTCGTCATCCTCAATACCTGTCATATTCGCGAGAAGGCGACCGAGAAGGTCTATTCCGAGATCGGCCGCTTGCGCGCTCACAAGCAGCGCCGCGCCGCCGAAGGCAAATCCATGACCATTGCCATAGCTGGCTGCGTGGCCCAGGCCGAGGGCGAGGAGATCATGGCGCGCGCGCCAGCGGTCGATCTCGTGGTCGGCCCGCAAGCCTATCACAAGCTGCCTGAGCTCATCGCGCGGGCCGCGCGCGCGCGCGGCGAGCGTTTGGCGGCGGACTTCACGGCGCAGGAAAAATTCGACGCGTTGCCAGCGCGCGCGCCTGACGGCGCATCGGCGTTCCTGTCGATTCAGGAAGGGTGCGACAAGTTCTGCACGTTTTGCGTTGTGCCCTACACGCGCGGCGCCGAGTTTTCGCGGCCTCTGCGCGATGTGGTGGCGGAAGCGCGGACGCTGGCCGAACGCGGCGTGCGCGAGATCACGCTGCTCGGTCAGAACGTTAACGCCTATCACGGCGCCGCGCTGAGGGGCGGTGTCGCGAGCTTTACCGATCTCTTGCGCGCTCTAGCGGAAATCGACGGCGTTGCGCGCCTGCGCTACATCACCTCCCACCCGGTCGAGATGGGCGACGATCTTATCGCGCTCCACGGCGCTGAGCCGAAAGTGATGCCGTATCTGCACTTGCCGGTGCAATCCGGCTCGGATCGCATCTTGAAGGCGATGAACCGCAAGCACGATATCGCGTACTACCACGCCATCGTCGATCGCTTGCGCGCCGTACGGCCCGACCTTGCGCTGTCGACCGACCTCATCGTCGGCTTCCCGGGGGAGACGGAGGCTGATTTCGAAGCCACGATGGCGCTGGTGCGCGCGGTTAGGTTTGCGTCGGCGTTTTCCTTCAAATACTCGCCGCGGCCAGGAACGCCCGCGGCCGTGATGGAGGGCCAGGTCGATGATGCAGTCAAGGCGGAGCGCCTGAGCGTGTTGCAAGCGCTGCTGGCCGATCAGCAGTGCGCGTTCAACTTGGCTCAGGTCGGGCGCACGCTGCCCGTGCTGGTCGCGGGGGCGGGGAGAAGGCCAGGGCAGCTGCACGGTCGCTCCCCGTATCTGCAATCGGTGCACTTCCGTCACCAGCACGCCCTGCCGGGCGACATCGTGCCGGTGCGCATTGTCGCAGCGTCGCAGAATTCGCTCACTGGCGAATTTGCCGAACGTGCGCTGACGTGAGCACGACCGGAACCGACGTGCGCACGCGTGTGATCACGCTGTCGGAAGCGGGCGTGGCTCAAGCTGTATTCGGCCCGCTACACCGCCACATCGCTCATATCCAGGAAGCGTTTCGCGATCCTTCGGCGCCGCGCGGGACACCTGCCTATCGTGTGACTATCGACGCGCAAGGCGACCGTTTGGTCGCGCGCGCGGGCCCTGACGGCGAGGCCGATCTCGATCGTGTCGAGCGCATCGTCGAAGCGCTCGCAGACTTGGCGCGCCGCAAGGGCCGCATTCGAGAAGGCGAGGTGCTGGCGGCGATCTCGTTCTCCGAAGGGTCGGAGACGCCAGGCCCGCTGACGCTGCCGCAACTGGGCGGGCTTACGCTGCGCACGCCGCGACAAGTGCATTATGTCGAAGCGCTGCGCGATGAGAACATCGATCTCATCTTCGGCGTCGGGCCTGCCGGCACCGGCAAGACTTTCCTCGCCGTCGCCGCGGCGGTTGAAGCTTTGAAGCAAGAGCGCGTTGATCGCATCATCGTCACCCGTCCGGCGGTGGAGGCGGGCGAGAAGCTCGGTTACCTGCCGGGCGACCTTGCCGAGAAGGTTGATCCCTATCTGCAGCCGATTTGGGATGCATTTCGCAGTCAGATGGGCGAGAACGATTTGAGGGCGCGCCGCGAGCGGCGCAAAATCGAAGTGGCGCCGCTCGCGTTCATGCGCGGTCGGACCTTGTCGAACGCTTTCGTCATCGTCGATGAGGCGCAGAACGCCACCATCCTCCAGATGAAAATGGTGCTAACCAGGCTGGGCGAAGGATCGCGCATGGTCGTCACCGGCGACCCCTCGCAGATCGACCTCGTGCGCCCGGACCAATCCGGGCTCGCGCACGCGATTTCGATCCTTGAGACGGTCCCGGCGGTGGAAGTGATTCGCTTCGCGGCTCAAGACGTGGTGCGCCATCGCCTGGTGGCGCATATCGTTGAAGCCTATCATCGGGACGAAACCGCTCGTGGCTGAACACCTGGACGTAGAAATCGTCGCTGGCGCACCGGCTTGGCGCGGCCGCGAAGATCGCCTGGTGGAGGCGCTGCTCGCCGCCGCCGCCGCCGAGGGCAAGGGCGGGTCGGTGTCGGTGCTGCTCGGCGATGACGCCGCCATATCCGCGCTTAACGCCCAGTTTCGCGGAAAATCGGGCCCCACCAACGTGCTTTCGTTTCCTCCGGCGGGGCCGGCGGAAGGCGGCGGCGGCTTTTGGGGCGACATCGCCATGGCCGCCGAGACGATCGAGGCCGAGGCGGGGGCCCAGGGCAAGAGTTTTGAAGATCACGCCGCGCATCTTGCCGTGCACGGTTTTCTGCATCTGGTAGGATATAACCACGAAGTCGAGGCTGAGGCGGAGGTGATGGAGGGGCGCGAACGCGCTATCCTTGCTTCTTTGGGGATCGCTGATCCTTACGCTTAGGCAGCGCCGGTAGGAGTGCAACGCACGAAGTATGGTTGACGCCACACAAGAAGAGCCCTCGCGAAGACGCGCGGGCCTGGTCCATCGGCTGACGCGGCTGCTCACGCGCGAGAGACTAGGGTCCGCCGCCGCCGTTGAGGAGGCGCTGCGCGAGGGCGAGGAGAACGGCGAAGCTCTGGGGCTTGCGCACAAGGACATGATCTTGCGCGCGGCGCGTTTCGATCGCCTGCGCGTCGCTGACGTGATGCGTGCGCGCGCCGAGATCGTCGCTGTCGAAGCCAACGCCACCCTGGGCGAAGCAGCGCGCGTGTTCTCCGACAGCCAGCATTCGCGGTTGCCGATCTACGGCGAAACCCTTGATGATCCGCAAGGCTTCGTGCACGTGCGCGACGTGCTGGCGCTGCTTGCCCCCGCTGCGGAAGGGGAGGCCCGCGCGAAGTTTTCCGATCGCCTGCTGCCCCGCATCAAGCGCGACATCCTCTATGTGCCGGCATCCATGACCTTGGCGACGCTGTTTCTAAAAATGCAATCAAGCCGCATACATCTGGCGCTGGTGGTGGACGAATACGGCGGTACTGACGGTCTGGTGTCGATGGAAGACCTGGTCGAGCAGATCGTCGGCGCGATCGACGACGAACACGATGTCGACACCGCCTTGGTTCTGGAGCGACCGGCGGGCGCGTTCGAGGCCGACGGCCGGGCGCCGATCGATGAAGTCGAGGCCAAATTGTCCGCGAGCCTCGCACTGCCCGAGCACGAGGATGAGTTCGACACTGTCGCCGGCATGGCTGTGGCGCTTGCCGGCCGCCTGCCGCAGCGCGGTGAGATTCTCCATCATCCCGCAGGCTTCGATGTGGAGATCATCGATTCTGATCCGCGCCGCGTGAAACGCGTACGCCTTAAGCGCGCTGTGAACGCCGCTGCCGCGCCGGACGATCCGCCCCAGCAGCGCCCGCGCTCGCGCACCGCTTGACGCGCGCTCTGGCGCGCGCTCCAACCGCCGCTCGCTGCGTCCTAGGCTGCCCATAAGGAGCGACTGGTGTCTGCGCCATTGAGCGATCAAGCCCTGTCCGGGGCGCCGGCGTGGCTGGCCAACGCGTCGCCATGGATGCGCCGCGCTCTGGCTTTTGGCGCCGGCGCTGCGGCGACATTGGGCCATGCGCCGCTGCAGCTTACGCTGGTTTTCGTCGCCGCGATTGTTGCGCTGGTGTGGTTGCTTGATGTCGCTGCGACAGGGCCGAAACGGGTCTGGTCCGGCTTCGCCACTGGCTGGTTGTTCGGCTTCGGTCACTTCAGCACCGGCCTCTACTGGATATCAGCGGCATTCCTTGTCGACGCCGACACTTGGGGGCCGGCTTGGGGCATTCCAGCGGCCATCGCGCTGGCGGCGGGGCTGGCGGTGTTCTGGGGTGTCGGGGCGGCGGTGGCGATGCTCTTCTGGACCGCGGACTGGCGCCGCGTCCCCACGTTCGCTGTTGCGCTGTTCGGGACCGAATGGCTGCGCGGGCACCTGTTCGGGGGCTTCCCGTGGCTGTTGCCCGGGTATGTCTGGACGCCCGGCGAGCCGATCTCGCAACTGGCTGCGCTGGTCGGCATCTACGGGCTCACGCTTCTTACCCTGCTGGCCGCTGCGGCGCCGGCGCTCGTTCTCGATCGCGCGCGCATGGCGTGGCGGCTGGGGCCGCTGCTCGCCGCGGCGTTGCTGTTGGGCATGGCGTGGGGCTGGGGCGCGCAGCGTTTGGCGCGCGCCCCAGTCGATGCGCCCGGCGCGCAGCCCATCGTACGGGTTGCCGATTCAGGCCTGGGGCAAGCGGAGAAATGGGAAACTCGCCCCGATCAGGAGTGGCGCGTCCTGCAGCGTTATCTAGAGGTCAGCGGTGCGCCGGAAGAAAGCCGCGCAGCGGTGGTGATTTGGCCCGAGGGGGCGATTCCCACGATCAACTTCTTCATGCTCGACAATCCCGACTTTCTCGACGCCATCGGGCGCGGCATGGGCGATCGTGTGCTGATTGCGGGGCTGAACCGTTACGAGCGCCGCGGTGAAGACGTGCTGTTCTTTAACTCCGCGGTTGTGATCGACGGCGTCAGCGGACGCGCCCGCGTCAGCCAGACCTACGACAAACATCGGTTGGTGCCGTTTAGCGAGGTGATGCCGCTTGAGGATTTCGTCATGTCGCTGGGCATCCCGTCCCTGCAGCGGCTGGGCGGATTTTTCACGCCCGGCGCGCCGCCGTCCCGCCTGGTCGTCCCCGGCGCGGCGCCAGCTGTTGTGCTCATCTGCTACGAGGCGATCTTTCCGGGGCTGGTCCCCCGGGGGCGGGAGCGCCCGGGCTGGATCGTAAGCGTCACCAACGACGCGTGGTTCGGGGCCGGTACCGGCCCAAGCCAGCACTTCGGCATCGCCCGCTACCGTGCCATCGAAGAGGGCTTGCCGATGGCGCGGGCCGCATCCGGCGGCATTTCCGCCATCGTCGACGCGTATGGGCGGTCTGTGGCCTCAACCGAAGGGCGAATAAACCACGCTGAGGCCCAGCTTCCTCCCGCGCTGGTTGAAACCATATTTGCGCGCTGGGGAAACATTTTGCTCCTTGTCCTGCTTGTAATCATTGCAAGTCTGCGATTTGTTCCGCGGCTTACGAGGTAAAACAGATGAATGATGAGCGCGCGGCCAACGCGATTGATAGGAAAATCGGGCAGCGCGTAAGGTCTCGCCGTCTGGAAATCGGGATGAGCCAGGAGCGCCTCGCCGAATTACTTGGCGTGACCTTCCAGCAGGTTCAGAAGTACGAGAAAGGCGTCAACCGAATTGCCGCCAGTCGCCTGCACGATATCGGTGCTGCACTTGAAATGCCGGTGGCGCGTTTTTTCGAAGGCTTGAGCGCGGCCCGCGCTGGGGGCGTCTCCGAGGCGCGTCAGGATTTCGTAGACAACGCGTTGGCGACGCCGGAAGGCGCTCAGCTCATCGCCTTGTTCGCGTCGATCAAGAGCCAGCGTGTGCGTCGCCGTGTCGTTGAATTGGTAAAGGCGCTCGCCGACGAAGAGGCAGGGAAACGCACCTAACCCAATGTCTCCGGGCGGCGCAAGATTTGCTCCGCCCCCTGCATGTGCCTAAGAAAGCCCAAATCCCTGAACCTTCTCGGAGCGTCGCCGTGACCAGAAAGTCGTATGTCTTCACCAGTGAGAGCGTGTCAGAAGGACACCCCGACAAGGTCGCGGACCGGGTATCCGACACCGTCGTGGACGCCTTCATCAGCGCTGATCCGCAGGCGCGGGTTGCCTGCGAAACGCTGGTGACCACCAACCGCATTGTGCTCGCCGGGGAAGTGCGCGCCGGGCGCCCGAACGGCGCTTCGAAGGCGGAAAATAAGGCCTTCACGAAGGAGATCATCGCTTCGCTGCAGCCGAAAGTGCGCGCCGCGATCAAGGACATCGGTTACGAGCAGCGCGGCTTCCATTGGGAAAAAGCGCGCTTTGCGTGTTTCCTGCACGGGCAATCCGCGCACATCGCCCAAGGCGTCGACGCCACCGAAAAGAAGGATGAAGGCGCGGGCGATCAGGGCATCA
>CAZNTI010000010.1:0-17063 GCA_964575885.1 uncultured Terricaulis sp. | reverse complement strand
GCGATCGCAAGCCCGTCCTCATAGGCCTTGCGCGCGGCGGGCAAGTTCCCCTCCGAGACGCTCACGTCGCCCAATTCATTGAACGCCACCGAGCGGCTGCGTTCGTCCGGCGCGGCGGCGAGCGCGGCTTGCGCCGCCTCGCGCGCTTTGGCCAGACTGCCGGCCGCCATGTAGAGACGGCGCAAACTCACCAGCGTCACGAAATCGTCCGGCTCCAGCGCGAGCGCTTTTTCGTACGCCTCGATGGCGGCGGCGACGCTGCGGGCCGATTCCATCAGCGCCAAGTCCCTCCACAATTGCGCTTCCCTGGCCGCGCTCTCGGCTCGCACAGCATGCTCGCGCTCGGCAACTGCACGCATGGCGTCGGTCGCGCCGGCGACGTCTTTGGCCAGCATCCTTTCGCGCGCCCGGGCAAGCGCCGGATCCTCCGCGATATTGCGGGCGACGGTCGCCAAAGCTTCCGCCTGCGGGGCCGGCGCCTGCGCATTGTTGGCGAGCGCCCGAGCTAGTTCGGCCTGAACGATCTCGGCGACGTCAGCTTTGGAAAGGCGCTGGTCCTCGCCCACCTTGCCGGTGAGCACTCGCCAGCCGGTTCGCACCAGCTCCCAGACGCCCCACGCGGCGCCGAGCGCAACCAAAAACAGCACCGGGGCGGACGCCACCACCGCCCAATCGTGCCAGTTCTCAATTGAGTTTTTTATCAGATCGGGCGCCACCTGGCTTGCGAGCCAGCGCAGCCAGTCGGCCGCCTTCGAAACAAGGTCCGGAGAAGCACCCATCGCCCGCTCGCGCCATCAGCCCAGCCGAAGCGCGTTCTTACCGGATCGAAGGGAAAACGCTACCCCGGCCGGCCGACATCGCCCCAGCGGCGCGGATCCGACAGAAGGCCGCGTAGATATTCCACGTTGGCGGCGGCCTGCGCCGGCGGCAAATCGGCCCGCGCCATCTGCTCGGCTTCTTCGAAGCGGCCCTGCAGCGCCAGCGCGATGGCCAGGTTCTGGCGCGCCTGCGCCGGCGCATTCGGAAGCGCAATGGCTTGACGCAGGATCGGCTCAGCCTCGTCGGGCGCCCCGGCCATGATGTACGACACGCCCATATTAGTGAGCACGCCGACCTCGTTCGGCTCGATCGCAAGCGCCTCCTGATAGGCTTGGCGCGCTTCGGTGTAGCGGCCGAGCTGATCAAGGGCTGCGCCCAACGCTGAGCGCGCGCGCCAGTTCTCGGGATCCGCCGCGGCGAGCAAGGCCAGCGGACGCAAGGCCTCCTGCGGCCGCCCGGCGGCGAGTTGCGCCAGCGCGTAAGACTTCAGCAGCTGGCGGTCCTCGGGAAAGCGCGCGATCGCCTCCCCCGCCACCTGCGCGGCGCGATCTGCGCGTCCGCCGCGGCGCAGGGCGTCGGAGAAGCGCTGCGCCGCCTCGAGATCGTTGGGAAACGCCTGGTATTCGTTGGCCCAGAAGGCCATCTGCGTGAGCATATCCTGGCGTGCGATGCGTTCGCGCGCCTGACGGTCGACGCTCCGCGCCGGCGCTTGCGCGCTCGCCGCCTCGCTGACGGCGTCGGTCCCCGTGGTGGCGCACGCGGCGAGCGCCGAAACGGCCAGCATGGCGAAGGCAAGACGTGACATGGGCGAATCCTATTCGAGCCCGACGCTGCGCTGACATGCTCAACAAAGCGCTAACGCGCGGGCCCTGAAAGGGTTCAGCGAGCGCGCGCCGCCGGCCGCGCCGTTCGAGCCGCAACGCTCAGCGAGCGCTCAGCCGAACGGCGACCGCGGCGTCAGCCCGAATGAAGCGCGCGGATTGTCGTAGTCACCAGTCAGCACTTCGTAGTGCAGGTGCACAGGGATCGCGTAACTCGCGGTGTTTCCCATCAGGCCGATCTGCTGGCCCGCGCTCACGCGCGCACCAAGCACGACGCCTGGAGCGAAGCTGGAGAGGTGCGCATAGCGCGTGTACACGCCGCCGCCGTGGTCGATCAGCAGCATGTTGCCGTAGTCGTCGCGGTACTTGGCCTCGATCACCTCGCCGTCCGCCGCCGCCATGATCGGGCCGCCCTGCGCGGAGTGGTAGTCGACGCCATTGTGGCGCCCGCTCCCGCGCGGGCCGAACCCCGACGACAAGCACGCCCCACGCGTGGGGTTCACCGCCAGTCGCACACCCTGCACGTCCAATGTATTGCGATAGTTGATGAGCGCGCGCGCGCCATCCGCCGCCGGCGCGTTGGCAATGCTCATGCCCGGGCAGAGGCTCAGCGTCGTTTCGAATGCAGCCGCGCCGCTGACGCCGGCGCTCGGCGCCGGGCGTTCGGGCAGCGACGCCAGTTGCTGCTCAAGCTGCTCGGCGTCGCGCTCGACAATGATCGCCTCCCCCGAGCGCGCCGCCAGCGCCGAGGCTTCGCGCCGCAACCCGGCCAGCTCTTCCGCCGACATCAGCCCGCCTAGGGTGCTGAAGCTCACCTCGTCGATGCCCAGGCGCGCCGCCAGCGATTGGCTGCGCTGGGCGATCGGCTGCGTGATCGCCGCCGGGGCCGGAAATACCGAACCCACGATCCAGCCGAACCCGATCAGCGCCAGACCCCAGATCACGCCGCGAACAACGCCCCACATGCCTGCCTCCGTTCAAGTTTGCGCGGAGCCTAGCGTCGTCGCGCGGCAAATCCAGAAAGTTGGGGATTAGAGCTTCGATCCCCTAGATATAGCGTTTCGCCCTCGACACAGCCCCCAAATCAGCGAATGATCCACTTGCGATTCAACCAGAGGAGAGCGTGATGGAGCTCATCCGGAACCATGTGGAAGCTTTGGACTTGTGGCGGCGCGTGACCGTCACGACGGTCAGATCGGACGCGCCCGATCTCACCGCACGGCAGCTCGCCGTACTGATGACCGTGCGGCTGCAGCCGGCGCCGCATACGGTGCGCGGTTTGGCGGCGGCGCTCAACGTCGGCAAGCCCGCGATCACCCGCGCCCTCGACACCTTGACCCGGCTAGGTTTTGTGCAGCGCCGGCGCGACCCCAAGGACGGGCGCAACGTCTTCGTCGAGCGCACCGACAAGGGCGACGCCTTCCTTGAGCAGCTCGGCCACACCATCCTTCAGGACGAAGTCGCGGCGCAGCCGGTGCGCCCGATGCTGCAGGCGGTTTCTTAAGGTAAGTGCGGCGCCGTCAGGTTGGCGGCGCCGCGACGCCTTCTTGAGCACCCGCGTCTGCGGGCGCCGCTTCGGCGGTTTGAGTTTGCGGCAACGGGGCCGGCAGCGGCAGATTGTTGGGCGAGATTGAGCGCAAATACGCGATCATCGCAACGCGATCCTCGTCATTGCGCAGGCCCGCGAACGCCATCTTGGTGCCGCTGACGGCGCGCGAGGGCGATCGCAAAAATTCATCGAGGCGCAAATAGTCCCAAGGGCCGGTGTGGGCGATCATGGCCTCCGAGTATGCATAGCCTGCGGAGCTGGCGGCCTGGCGACCGAACGCGTCATGCAGGTTAGGGCCGATGCCGTTGGCGCCGCCGGCTTCAAAGGTATGGCAGGCGGTGCACTGCGCGCTCACCCGTTCGCCCCGCGCAACCAATTCCGCCAACTGAGCCGCATCCGCGAACAGGACGCCAAAGTCGGGCGGGCCTGCCGGGGCCGCCGCGGCGCCGGCAGAGGTTTCGACCACGACTTCAGGAAGGTAGGCCGCCTTCTCCGGGTAGTTGGGGTGCACCAGCGTCTCGGCGGCTACGCCGAGGCCCAGAATGCCGAGCGCCGACGCAAGCGCCACGCCCAGCACCGAATTCATGCGAAGATTGCTCATAGCCCTGCCCTGTCGGCCCGTGATCAGTTTATGCGCGGGTTTATGGCCCGCGTCGCGGCGCACGCCAAGCCGCCGCCAGCGCGGCACAAGCGCTCGGCGCCCTTGCGCGGCGAACCGCCGCACGGCATCCCGCAGTAGTGATGAACCCGATCGTCGTGATCCCCGCCCGAATGGCTTCAACCCGGCTGCCCGGCAAACCCCTGGCGGATATCCACGGGCGACCGATGATCGCTTGGATGGTCGAGCTCGCGCTGCGGGCCAACGCTGGTCCTGTGCTGGTCGCCGCCGCCGAGGCCGAGGTGGCGCAGGCCGTACGCGCCGCCGGCGGCGAAGCTGTGCTCACCGACCCGGCGCTCCCCTCGGGCTCCGACCGCGTGCACGCCGCACTCGCGGCGTTCGATCCGCAAGGCCGCTTCGACGTCGCGGTCAATTTGCAGGGCGACATGCCCACCATGCGCGCGCCGGACCTGGCCCGCGCGCTGGCGGTGCTTCAAAGGGGCGGCGACATTGCCACCCTGGTTTCGCCGTCCGCCGATCCCGCCGACCGCGACAATCCCAATGTTGTGAAGGCGATCCGCGCCGGCGACGGGCGCTGTCTCTATTTCACGCGCGCCGCCGCGCCGCATGGCGAGGGCCCGGTCGAGCGCCATGTCGGCGTCTACGTGTATCGCCGTGAAGCGCTTGCGCATTTCGTGGCGGCGCCGCCCTCGGCGCTTGAGCTGCGCGAGAAGCTCGAACAATTGCGCGCACTCGAAATGGGCATGACCATCTTTGCCGACGCCATCGACGATTTCCCGAAGGGCGTTGACAGCCCGCCCGATCTCGACGCAGCGCGCCTCGTTCTGTCCCGGGGTTTGGCCTGAGGCCGGAGGCGCCGCGGACGCGACAAACCTGTGCAACATTTCTGCGCCAAGCAGGCTCTCGAACGGAGACACCTATGAGCGTCACCAACACGCGCGAACTTTACGGCTGGTTGTCGATTGCGCTGCATTGGGCCGCCGCGCTCGGCGTGGTGCTGATGTTTGCGACCGGCATCCAGGCGGGCATGGCGGGCGACGCCGGTGATCGCGCCGCGCGGGGGGCGGCGATGGGGCTGCACATCTCCATCGGCGCGACATTCTTTCTGATTTTCGCGGCGCGGATCGCTGCGCACTATGCGCAGACGCAGCCGGTGAAGCCCGCGCAAGCCGGTTGGCTCAATCTGCTCGCCGCCGCGGTGCAGCATGTGTTGCTGCTTGCGCTGCTCGTCCAGATCGTCAGCGGACCGCTGGCGGTGTGGAATGGCGGCCGCGCCATCAATGTGTTCGACCTGTTCTCAATCCCCTCGCCCTTCGCCCAGCGCAACGAGGGTGTCCATGACGCAGCGGAATTGGCGCATACGATCGGGCGCGCCACCATCTTCTTCATCTTGCCGCTGCACGTGCTGGGGGCGCTGAAGCACTTCTTCGTCGATGGCGACGGCGTGCTGGAGCGCATGTTCTGGCCTAGCAAGCTGCGCCCGAAGGCCTAGCCCGGAAACGTTTGCACGCCGATGCGGCTCACGGCCCCGTTCTCGATCCAAACGCACGCTTCGCTTTCTGCACCCTGCACGTAGCAATACATCTGCACGTCGCTGGCGCGGATGCTTTCATAGGTTTCGCGCGCTACGCCCTGCTCAACGTAGAACGGGAACTCCTCGGCCTCGCTTACGGGACCATCGGCCCCGGCCGGCCAAGGTGGCAAATCGCTGGTGCTGTCTCTGGCGGCGCCGGCCGGTGTGATCCATGCGTGCAGCGCGCGCTCCATCTCCGCGGGCGTACGCGCCTCTCGAAGCGCCAGATTCTGCGCAGCGACGGTGTCCGCGCGGAAGAGCTCGGCGCCGTTGGCGGGATCGAGGATCGCCAGGCTTGCCTGGGCTTCAGCGCAGCTCGCGCCGACGGCGGAAGCCTCGATCGCGTAGCCCGACCAGCGCGTGCTGGCCTGCGCCGGACACGCGTTCGCACTGTGCCGCTCCGCTGTCGCCGCCCGCGGCGGCGAGGCGGCCTCGTCGGCGGGTTGTGGGGTGCACGCCCAAAGCGCTGTCATCGTCAGCAAGCTTAGCCAGAAACGCATGCAGATCTCCCGCGCTTACTAATTTAGCTTACGCCGCCAACGCCGCGCGCGCCAACGCCCCGACCTCCTGAAGCGCCATGGTCGCGGTTTTTGAATAGGCGGTGAAGTTGAGCCCGCCATGCATAAGCACCGGGTACTTGCGCTCGGTGACGGCGACGCCTGCATTCCTCAACGCTCCGACGAACGCCTTCACATCCGCACGCACCGGGTCCAACGGACCGCCGCCGGCGACGATGGTGGGCGGCGCGGCAGAGAGATCAACGTCGAGCAGCGAAGGCAATGTTTCCGCGCCGAGGCTGCGCGCGATGTAAAGCGCTGCGACGCGGCCCAGAAAGCGGAAGTTGCGCAGTTCCTCCGCAGCCCAGAGCGAATCCTGGACGTGCACCAGCGGGTAAAGCAACACCTGCAAAGCCGCCGATCCGCGCGCCGAGCGGTTCAACTCCAACGCCATCGTGGCGGCCAGATAGGCGCCGGCGCTGTCGCCGGCCAGCGCGATGGTCCCGCGCGCCGCACCCAGCCTCCCCGCGTTCTGCAAGGCCCACGCGCACGCCGCGCGCGCGTCCTCAATCTGGCCCGGAAAGCGCGTCTCGGGCGCAAGCCGGTAGCCCACCGAGAGCACCCGCGCGCCGCTGGACTTGGCCAGCCACGAACAGATCGAATCGTGCGTATCGATGTCGCAGCAAACAAAGCCGCCGCCGTGAAAGTAAACCAGCAACGGCGCTTCCGTCGCATCGGCAGGCTCGTAAAAGCGCGCCGGAAGCAGCCCCGCCGGCCCCGGCAGGGCCATGTCCTCCACCTGCGCCAGGCCCCCGGCGCGCGCGCCAGGCACGGCCAGCAGGGTGCGCAAGGCGCGCCTCGTTTGCGCCAGGATCGCCCTTTCGAGCGCGGCCGTTCTTGCCATGGGCGACGCCCCTACCGATCGGCCCAGCTTTCCGCTAACGCTGCGCCCGATGCCGGATCGTATTTCATTTCAAGGCGAAGCTGGGGCGAACTCGCATATCGCCGCCCGCGAGGCGTTTCCAGAACTGACGCCGCTGCCTTGCGCCACCTTCGAGGACGCCTTCGCGGCGGTGAGCGAAGGGCACGCGCGCCTGGCGATGATCCCCATCGAGAACTCGCTGTTTGGTCGCGTCGCCGACGTGCACCACCTGATCCCGGAGTCCGGGCTCTACATCGTGGCCGAGCACTTCACCCCCATCCGCCATCAGCTCTTGGGTCTGCCCGGTGCGCGGCTCGACGCCTTGACCCACGTGCGTTCGCACCCCCAAGCGCTGGGGCAGTGCCGCAAGCTGCTGCGCGATCTCGGCCTCGCCGCGGTCAAGACCGCCGACACCGCAGGCGCGGCGCGCGAGATCGCCGAACTGGGAGACCCCCGCGTGGGGGCGCTGGCCTCGGCCTTCGCAGGCGAGATCCATGGCCTCGTCGTGCTCATGGCCGACGTCGCCGATGCGCCCCACAACACCACCCGCTTCCTGGTGTTCTCGCGCGAGCGCGCCCCGCCTCCCGTAGATTCCGGCCCCAGCGTCACCAGCTTTGTGTTCAGGGTGCGCAACGTGCCGGCCGCGCTCTATAAGGGGCTGGGCGGTTTCGCCACCAACGGCGTCAACATGACCAAGCTCGAGAGCTACATCGAAGGCGGCGGCTTCGCCGCCGCCATGTTCTACGCCGAAATCGAGGGCAGCCCCGAGCAGCGCGGCGTCAAGCTTGCGCTGGAGGAGCTGGCGTTCTTTTCCGCGACGCTCGACATCATCGGCGTTTATCCTGCACACCCCTATCGCGCGCGTGCAACCGCCGCCCAGCTCGAGACGTAAGGACTAGGGCCCGCATGGCCGACGAAGCTCAGTTGCGAGCGCTGTTGCTTGAGGGCCTCGCCGGTGACGCGGCGGCGCATCGCGCCTTCCTCACCCACGCGTCGGCGCTGCTGCGGCCGTTTTTCCGGAACCGTCTGCGCGGGCGTCCGGAGGATGCAGAGGACCTGGTTCAGGAGACGCTGGTGGCGCTGCATACGCGCCGTGATTCCTACGATCCCTCTTACCCGCTGACAGCGTGGATGTACGCCATCGCGCGCTATCGGCTGATCGATCATCTGCGCCGCGCCAAGCGGCGCACGCACGCCAACTTGGACGATTTCGAGTTCGGCGAGGCCGATCCAGAATACGACGCCAGCGACGCGCGACGCGACGTCGCCGTGCTGCTCGAAAAGCTACCTGAAAAGCAGCGCCTCGCCATTCGCCTCATCAAGCTGGAGGAGAAAAGCGTGCGCGAAGCTGCCGCCGAAACCGGCTTGAGCGAGTCCGACATCAAGATTTCCGTCCACCGCGGCCTCAAGACGCTGATGCGCCTGATGGGCGAGGAGCAACTGCCGTGAAGACCGAAGACCTGATCGCGATGCTGTCGCAGGGTGTGGAGCCGGCCGAACGCCCGCACCAGCTGCGCCGTCTTGCGCTCACCCTGGGCGTGGGCCTGGCGGTCGCGGCGCTATTGTTGATCATCGGCCTCGGCGTGCGCCCCGATATCGGCGTGTCGATGATGCCCGTGTCGCTCAAAGCGGGGTTCGCCGCCGCGATGGCGGCGATCATTCTGCCGTTGGTTATGCGGCTGATGCGTCCCGGCCGGCCGCTGGGCTGGCGGCTTGGCGCGCTCGGCGTTTTTGTCGGCTTGTGCGCACTCGTGGTTGTCGTCGCGCTCATGGGCGAAGAACCGGGCCGGCGCATGGAAGTCTGGCTGGGCGGGGGCTTTCCCTGGTGCATCGTGATCGTGCCGATCCTCGCAGCGCCTACTGCGGCCGGGCTGGTGTGGGTCATGCGCATGTTTGCGCCCACGCGCCTGACGCTCACCGGCGCCGCAATCGGCGGGCTCGCCGGCGGCGTCGGCGCCATTGCCTACGCCATGTACTGCCCCATCGATTCCGTGGCCTTCGTGGCCACCTGGTACGCAGTCGCCATCGCGATTTGCGCCGCCATCGGCTCGCTTGTCGGCGCGTGGGTGTTGCGCTGGTGATGTAACCGCGGTCGGCGCGGGCGCGAACTGATGAGCCAAGGAGGGCGACATGCTCAAACTGGTTCAACGCTTCGCCCCGCCGGCGATCTCGGTATTCGCGGCGGCGGTTTTTCTCGACAGCCTGCGCTTCAAGTTCACCGACCACCCCAATACCCAGGAGATCTTCGGTCGGCTCGATACGTGGGCAGCTTCACTCGGCGCGTCCGGCTTGTTCGCCCACACCGGGCTCTTCAGCCAGTACGTGATCGGTTCAGCCGAGTTGGTCGCCTCGGCGCTGCTGCTGGTTGGCCTGGCCCCGGGCCTCGTGCGCTTGAACGCGCTGGGCGCAGCCATCGGCCTTGCGGTGATGTCTGGCGCGGTTGGCTTTCACCTGTTCACGCCGCTGGGCATCGACCCCAACAATGACGGCGGCGGCCTGTTCGCCGCGGCAGTGACGATCTGGATCACCACCATCGCCCTGCTCGTCATTCGGCGGCGAGAAATTGCCGGGCTGGTCACCGAACTCGCCCGCGCGTTCATCCCTCAACCCGTCGGCGCCGCGCGCGCCGCCCCCAAAGGAGCCCAAGCTCATGCGTAAACTACTTGCCGCGATCGCGTTCGCCATCGGCGCGCTCACCTTGACGGCGCCTGCCGCCACCGCCGACCAGCCGCCTGTGTATACGGGTCTGCTGTCCAACGTCGCAGTCGGCGGCTACGATCCCGTGGCTTACTTCACGCAAGGTCGCCCGGTGCGCGGCGCGGCGGCGCACCGGATCAATCATCAAGGTTTCGAATATCGCTTCGCCACGGCGGAAAACTTGGCGGCGTTCCGCGCCAACCCCACGCGCTATCTGCCGCAATATGGCGGGTATTGCGCCTGGGCGGTCGCGCAGGGCTACACCGCCTCCGGCAATCCGCAGAATTGGCGCATCGTCGACGGCAAACTCTATCTCAACTACAATGATGAGATTCAGCAGCGCTGGGAGCGCGACATCCCGGGCTTCATCAGCTCCGGCAACGCCAATTGGCCGCGCGTTCTGAGCAATTAGGATCGACGACCCCGCAATCATCAAGCCGCGCCCTTCGGGGCGCGGCTTTTTGCTTAGACGCCGGGGCCCGAAGTGGTTTCAACGAGCGGCAAATCGCCAACATATTTGAGCTGCAGGCCGCCTTGGGGATTGCGGAACGTCGCCAAGCGCGGCTCGTTCGCCGCAAGCGTATTTAACAGCCCCTCCCGGCTTTTGCACCCGAGCCAAGCCGCGTGCGTTTTGGTGTCGGACTTGGTGAAGCCGGGAATGCGCTGCAAAGTCCGGTCGAGCGCCGCGCGGCTCAGCGCCTGATTCGGGGTCTGCACAGCAACCTCCAGCACCAGCTTCGTCGCTGCGGGGAGATCGAATTGGGTGAATTGCCGGTTGCGCTTGGCGCGGCTCTTCTTTGGCCGCTTGGCGTCTCCAGGTTTCACGGCGGGCGCGGGTGCAACCGCTGCGACCGCTGGCTGCGGCGCGGGCTGCGGCGGCGAAGACGGCGAAGTCACCGGCTGCGGCGGCGCCTTTGCCTTGGCCAGCAAGCCGCGGCGCTTCGGGCGTTGATACGCGCACGCTTCGCGTAAATCTCCGATCGAGATCACAACCTCGGTCCACTTGCGGAAGATCGCCGAGGACGGATCGGCCTCGTTGCCGACTACAGCAACGCTCAGCTCCTTCTTCTGCAGCCGGTTTACGAGCGGCACGAAGTCGGTGTCGGCGGTCAGCAGGATGATTTCGCCCAAACCGCGCTGTTCGTGCGCCAGTTCCATTGCATCCATGGCGATCATCATGTCGGCCGAGCTTTGGTTAGCCCGAATCTTGTTGATCGCCTCGGAGCGGCACGCGAAGGCGTCGAACTCCAGCGCTTCAAAGGGCTGACGGTATTTATCGGTGCTGCCGTTCCAGTAGACGCGCTTGACCGCGAACTCGCGGCGGCGCGCCTTCTCGTCGAACCCGCCATCTTCGAACCACGCCAGCCAATTGGCGATGTTGGTTGCGAACGGCCTGCCCACGAACCCCACAATGTTGTCAAAATCGACCAACAGGACGCTTTTGACCTTTCGACGCCACATTCGCCGCCTCCAGCTCCCTACGCACACCCTGTCGCAGTTCTGCGAAACTTGGATGATGCCACCGGCCGGATCGCGGTAAAAGGCTGGTTACGCCACTGCGGCGACCGAGCCGGAAAGTGCTGCGCCGACTGCGGGCGAGGCGGTCGCCAAACGCCCATCATTGGCGGCGGCGACAGCGCATACCCCACGCCCTGGATCGAATGTCACCTCAGCGTACCAGAGCGTATTGGAGCCGTTGTGCCAGAGCGCGTCGCCGCGCCTGACCCAGCCCATCGCGTAGTCGCCGCCGAATGGGGGCGTGTGCAGAATGTCCCAGCTCTCCGGGCGCAGGAGATCCGTGCGATCGCGGTGCGCGGCGAGGAATTTCAAGACGTCCTCGAAGCGCGCATGCACGCGTCCAGCGGGGCCAAGGGCGGCGGGATTGTCAGTGATCGGCTCACCCGGCGGGAAGGGCCGCGGGCCGAGCAATCCCGCAGCATGCCCTACCGGCTGGTCGAAGGCGTCGGGCGTCCCCGGCGCGCCGAAGCCGGCTGAGGCCATGGCGAGAGGGCGGAAAAGGCGTGAGCGGATCAAAGCTTCCCAGCTCTCTGCGAGCCGCGCCTCCAGCATCGCGCCCGCGATGACATACCCGCTGTTGGAATAGAGGAAAGAGGTTTCCATCGGCCCGTGCGGCGGCTGCGCCAAGGCCTGACGGGCAAACCGGATGCGCTCGACGCGCGGATCGTCGAGCTCACGCCGGTATTGCAGAAAATCGCTCATGGGAATGTTGGCCTGCAGGCCGGCGCGATGGCTGAGCAGATGCCGGAAGGACACCTCGCGATACTCCGCGCGCATGTCGCCGCCCAGGACCCCCGCAACCGTGTCATCCCAACTCACCGCGCCCGCTTCGACTAGGCGCGCCACCAACGTCGCGGTCATTGCCTTGGTGATCGAGCCCAGATGCCAGACATCCGAGGTGGTGACCCGCGGCTGTCGCCCTTGCACACGGACGCCGTCGGCGAGCGCCAGCGCGCGGCCGTCGCGGTTGGACGCGGCGGCGGCCAGCGCCGGGGCGCCGGCCTCGGCGCGCAGCGCCGCCAAGCGCGCCTGCGTCAACGGCGTGGGGGCGGAAGCCGCGGGCGCTTCGCCGCGCGCAAAAGTCAACGGCAGCCGCGCACCCTGCCTGAACTCGCCTACGATCAACCCATCGCGCAGGCGCCCGTCATAGGCGGCGCCGATGGCGGGAAACTCCACGCGCAACCGATCGCCATCGACCCTCAAGCCCTGTCCTGGAATCGGATCGCCGCCCTGATCGAGGCTGTACAAAGTGGCGCCGCCGCCCTCTACGACGAGCCGAAGGCGAAGGCTTTGCGATCCCGCCTGCAGCACACCGCCCCAAGTCCCGCTAAAGTCAGCGTCCGCGCCCTGGGCGCAGGCGGGGTGTATAAACGCGCTCGACGCCAAAGCCGCTGCTATCAAGGGTCTGCGCGTGAGCTTGGTCATGGTGCTTTCCGTGAAATTGAAGTGCGGACGTCTCTATAGTCGCATTGACGCGGGGATTCTTACGCCGCTAGTGTCCGCCCGCCTTTGGGCGCATCCTGCCTGCGCCCGCAATCCTCAAGGATTTCAAGCATGAAAGTGCTCGTCCCGGTCAAGCGGGTGCTCGATTACAATCTGAAGGTCCGGGTCAAGCCGGATGGATCGGGCGTCGATCTTTCCAACCTGAAGATGTCGATCAACCCATTCTGCGAAATCGCGGTGGAAGAAGCGGTGCGTATGAAGGAAGGCGGCGGCGGTCACGCCAAGGATGCGGCGTCTGAAGTGATCGCAGTATCGATTGGTCCCGAGCAGGCGCAGGAGACGCTGCGCAACGCGCTGGCGATTGGCGCCGACCGCGGCATTCTGGTGAAGGCCGATGGCGAGGTGGAGCCGTTGGCGGTGGCCAAGCTACTGAAGGCCGTGGTTGAGACCGAAACGCCAGATCTGGTCATCCTCGGCAAGCAGGCCATCGACGATGACAGCAACCAGACAGGCCAAATGCTGGCCGCTCTGCTCGACTGGCCGCAAGCCACCTTCGCCTCGAAGATTGTGCTGCAGAACGGCAAGGCCACGGTGACGCGCGAGGTCGACGGCGGCCTCCAGACCATCGATGTCGAGCTGCCGGCGATCGTCAGCACAGACCTGCGCCTCAATGAACCGCGCTACGCTTCACTGTCTAACATCATGAAGGCCAAGAAGAAGCCCATCGACGTAAAAACCCCAGCCGATCTCGGCGTCGATATCACGCCGCGGCTGCAGGTGCTGAAAACCGCAGAACCGCCCAAGCGCCAGGGGGGCGCGAAGGTGAAGTCCGCCGCCGAACTCGTCGCCAAGCTTAAAGAAGCCGGAGTCCTCTAATGGCCATCCTGGTCGTTGCCGAACACGACAATGAAACCTTGAAGGACGCCACCCACAAGGTGGTCGCCGCCGCCAAAGCAATGGGCGGGGAAATCGACGTGCTGGTGGCGGGGGCGCGCGCCGCCGACGTCGCCGCAGCCGCCGCTAAGATCGATGGCGTGCGCAAGGTTCTGCAGGCGGATGCGCCCTCGCTCGCCAAGCAAATGGCCGAGCCGATGGAGGCGTTGATCGTGCCGCTGATGGGAGATTACGACGCGGTGCTGTTTGCCGCCTCCACCACCGGTAAGAACGCCGCGCCGCGCATCGCCGCGAAGCTTGACGTCATGCAACTGTCCGGCGTCATCGCCGTCGAAGGACCGGACACCTTCGTGCGCCCGATCTACGCCGGAAATGCGCTGATCACCGTAAAGGACGCGCAGAAAAAGAAGGTTCTCACCGTTCAACCGACCGCGTTCAAGGCCGCCGCCGAGGGCGGCGCGGCCCAGGTCGCCGCCATCCCCGCCCCAAGCGGACCGTTCAAATCGGCGTTCGTGCGCGAGGAGCTGGCCAAGTCGGATCGGCCCGAACTCACCGCCGCCAAGCGTGTGGTGTCGGGGGGACGGGCGCTGGGATCGGCGGAAGAATTTCACAAAGTGCTCGATCCCCTCGCCGACAAGCTCGGCGCAGCCGTGGGTGCGTCACGCGCCGCGGTCGATGCGGGCTACGCCCCCAACGACTACCAGGTTGGCCAGACCGGCAAGGTGGTGGCGCCTGAGCTTTACGTCGCTATCGGGATTTCCGGGGCCATCCAGCACTTGGCCGGGATGAAGGATTCGAAGGTGATCGTCGCCATCAACAAGGACGATGACGCCCCGATCTTCCAGGTGGCGGACGTGGGGCTGGTCGCCGACTACAAGACCGCCGTGCCCGAGCTGATGGACGAACTGACCAAGGCCGGGGTCTGAGGCCCACAGTCACGCGAACGCGCCCTTTCCAGCCGCCGCAACCCAAGCTATGCTGCATTGCAGCAATGATTGCATTCGCGCGGACGAGAAGGTCAATTGGCGCCGATGAGCACAATTAAGATTGTCGGCGTCGTGGGCGCCGGCCAAATGGGCAACGGCATCGCGCATGTCTGCGCGCTCGCAGGCTATCAGGTGCTGCTGCACGATGCCGACGCCGCCCGCATCGACCTGGGGCTCGAAACCATCGCCGCCAACATGGCGCGCCAGGTGCATCGTGAAATCATCACCGAAGCCGAGATGAAGGGGGCTCTAGAGCGGATCAGGCCCGCTCCCAAGCTTGACGCCTTCGCTGCGTGCGATCTCGTCATCGAGTCCATTGTTGAAAAGGATGAAGCCAAGCGAGCGGTGTTCAATGCGCTGCGCTCGGTGCTGAAGCCCGAAACAATCCTGGCGTCCAATACATCGTCGATATCGATCACCCGTCTCGCCGCCGCCACCGATCGGCCCGACAAATTCATCGGCATCCACTTCATGAACCCGGCGCCGGTGATGAAGCTGGTAGAGCTCATCCGCGGCCTCGCAACCAGCCAGGAGACCTACGACACATCGATTAAGTTCGTGGACAGCCTCAGCAAGACCATCGCCAACGCTGAGGACTTCCCCGCGTTCATCGTGAACCGCGTGCTGGTGCCGATGATCAACGAAGCCGTCTACACGCTGTATGAGGGCGTGGGCTCGGTGGAGGCGATCGACAAGGCGCTCAAGCTTGGCGCCAACCACCCGATGGGGCCGCTGGAGCTCGCCGATTTTATCGGCTTGGACACCTGCCTCTCGATTATGCAGGTGCTTTACGACGGGCTGGCGGATTCGAAATACCGGCCCTGCCCGCTGCTGGTGAAGTATGTCGAGGCCGGTTGGCTGGGTCGTAAAACCCAGCGCGGCTTTTATGACTACCGCACCGATCCCCCGACGCCGACGCGGTAGCGGCGGCGCATTGCCTCAGGCGCCCGGCTCGATCAGCGGTTGCGCAATTACCTGCTCGATAGTGTAGCCGGTCGCGGCGCGCCCGGAAAACGCGGTGCCCACGCGCAGGTTCTGCACGCGCTCAAGATAGACGGGATACGCGCTAGACGGCAACGCCACGTACCCCACCTCGCCGGCCACGCGCTCAGCGCTGTTCACGTAGAATTCCGCGAACTGCATCACTTCCGGACGGCCCAGCGAAGCGGCGTTGATATAGATGAAGACCGGCCGTGACAGCGGCGAGTACGCGCCGCTGCTGATATTCTCCGCGGTCGGCGCCATCGCGCCGGCCCCCGAATTTACGGCCAGCGCCTTCAATCTGTCGCGGTTGCGCTCGTAATAGGAATGGCCAAGGAAACCCAAGCCGTTGGGATTGCCGGCGACACCTTCGAGAATAACCGAATCGTCTTCGCTGGCCGTGTAATCGACGCGCAGGTCGCCCGCATCGCCGATGACCGCATCGACGAAATAATCGTACGTGCCGGACTCGCCGCCCGGCCCGAACAGCGTCAGCGGCTGGTCCGGCCATGCCGCGTTGGCGCTGCGCCAAGTGGTCACCGTGCCTTCCGCCGATTGCTGCCAGATCGCCCGCAATTCTTCGATGGTGATGGCGTTCACCGGATTGGACGGATGGACGATAATGGTGATGCCGTCGAAGGCGATCGGCACCTCGACATAACGCACCCCGGCGCGGAAGCAGGCCATGATCTCCCGGGTGCGGATCGAGCGCGACGCCCCGGCGACATCGATCTCGCCAGCGCAGAATTTGTCGAAACCGGCGCTGGTGCCGGACTGGTTGACTTCAACCGGGGCGGCGCCTTCCGTGCCGGCAAACGCCGTCGCAACGGCTTGTGAAACCGGAAATACAGTCGAGGAACCATCGACACGGATGGGCTGCGGGCCAACTGGCGCTTCGGGCTCGCTGGAGCAGGCGGCGAGCGCCAGTAACGCAGCAATCACACTACGGCGAACGGTTTCGGGAAACGCCATGCGATTCCTCCCCTTGAGTCGCTCGCGCTTCTAGTCGCCTCCTGCAACGCTTGCGTGACGGCGCGCGAAGACCAGAACGAAATTGTTGGCCGGCATCTCTGCGATTTCGACAAGGCTTAGCCCATGCGCCGCCGCAGCGCTCGCAACAGCGTCAAGGTCGCGCACGCCGAAGCTCGGGTCACGCTCTTTCAGCCAGGTGTCGAAAACTTCATTCGACGGCGCAGTGTGGCGCCCGTCGCGCATGTAAGGTCCGTACGTCATCAACAGGCCGCGTGCGGCAAGCAACCGCCCGGCGCCCGCCAGTAACCCCAGCGTCGATTCCCAGGGTGCGATATGGATCATGTTGATGGCGACGATGGCGTCGTAGGGCGCCTCCGCCTCCGCTTCGAGCCAATGCTGCGCGCGCACGTCGATGGCCAGCGGCGCCGAGATGTTGGCCAAGCGCGATGCTGCAATCCATGCCGAGATGCTGGCGCGCGCCTCCGGTTCCGGATCGCTTGGCCGCCACCGGACGCCCGCCATCGCAGCCGCGAAATGCACCGCGTGCTCGCCGGAACCAGAAGCGATTTCAAGCACTCGCGCCTGCGCCGGCAGCGTGCGCCGCAGCACGGCGAGGATTGCGTCCCGATTGCGCGCGGCCGAAGGTGAATAGTGTCGTGCGTCCATTCCGCCTTGAAACCATGCAACGCAGCGCCAGGAAAGCGGCGCTCCTCAGGTGCAACGTCGTGACGGCCCGCGATTGCGCGCTAGATTGCCGGTCATGAACTCGCCC
>CAZNTI010000009.1:10657-17488 GCA_964575885.1 uncultured Terricaulis sp. | reverse complement strand
CCTTCGGTGATCGACGAGCCTTCGGATTTCAGCACGCCATTTTTGTACCAGTTGTAGAGCGCAGCGCCGCCCGGATCGGCGATGGCGATCACCACGTCCTTTCGTTTTTGTTTGAGGCCCAAGCTGACGCCGCCGAGGGTTCCCCCCGAACCGACCGCGCAGATGAACGCATCCACCTTGCCCTCGGTGTCGCGCCAAATCTCCGGCGCCGTGGTTTCCAGGTGGCCCTGGCGATTGGCCACGTTGTCGAATTGATTGGCCCAGATCGCCCCGCTGGGCTCGCTTGCGGCTTTCTCTTCGGCGATGCGGCGCGCAACCTTGGGATAATGATTGTCGCTGGAAGCGGGCGCCGCATCCACCTCAATCAGCTCGGCGCCCAGCGCGCGCACAGCGTCTTTCTTTTCCTGGCTCTGGGTGCGCGGCATTACCACGATCACCTTGTAGCCCTTGGCTGCGCCGATCAGCGCCAGCCCGATGCCGGTATTGCCGGCGGTGCCTTCAACGATGACCCCGCCCGGTTTGAGCTGTCCCTTGGCCTCGGCGTCGTTCACGATCGCCAAGGCGGCGCGATCCTTCACCGATTGGCCGGGATTGAGAAACTCCGCCTTGCCGAGAATGGTGCAGCCGGTTTCCTCGGACGCCCGCTTCAGTTTGATCAGCGGCGTATTGCCGATCGCATCGAGAACCGAGCCTTGAAACGTCATTAGGGGCTCCATCAGGCCATTGCACGCCGAGAAGTGGCGCCGAAGCGCGCGCGCTCCAACTAAAGCGTCAGTTTAGGCCACGCCCAGCTTCTTCTGCAGGTCGGTTGAGGAGGTGGTGTAAAGAAACACCAGCCGCTCTCCGGGGCGCGCTATCTTGAAGGCCGCCTGCGCCATGAGTGCGGCTTCGTGGAAGCCGCAGAGGATAAGCTTGAGCTTTCCCGGGTAAGTGTTGATGTCGCCAATAGCGAAGATGCCCTTCTCGCTGGTTTCAAACTTCTCGGTGTCGACCGGAATCAGATTTTCGTGGAGGTTCAGTCCGAACTCCGCGATCGGCCCTAGCTTCATCGTGAGACCGTAGAACGCCAACACATCGCTGCAGGGCAGTTCGTAGCGGCCCTTCTCCTTGGTCTCGCACACGATTGCGCTGACCTGGCCATCGGCGCCGACGAGCGCCTTAAGGTCGGCGATCTCCAGCCGCACTTTACCCTCCGCGACCAGCGCCCGCATCTTCGCCACGCTGTGCGGCGCGGCGCGGAAATCGTCGCGCCGGTGGATAAGCGTCACCGATCTGGCGACGGGCTGCAGGTTCAGCACCCAATCAAGCGCGCTGTCGCCGCCGCCGGCGATCACCAGATCGCGACCGCGGAAGCGCTCCATCTGGCGCACCGCGTAGAACACGCTCTTGCCTTCGAAAGCTTCGATGCCATCGATATTGGGCGTGCGGGGCACGAACGAGCCGCCGCCGGCGGCGATCGCCAGCACCGGCGCGGTGATGCTGGTGCCCAGTTCGGTGCGTAGGGTGAAGCGGCCGTCGGGCCCGCGCTCCAAGGCTTCGGCCATCTGCGCGAGGTGAAACACGGGCTGAAACGGCGCGATCTGCTCAAGCAGGCGGTCCGTGAGATCCTGGCCGGTGACCACAGGCAGACCCGGAATGTCGTAGATCGGCTTCTCCGGATATAGCTCGGCGCATTGGCCGCCCGGGCGATCCAGCACATCGACGATATGCGCCTTGAGGTCGAGAAGCCCCAGTTCGAAGACCGCGAAGAGGCCCACAGGACCGGCCCCAACGATGATGACATCTGTCTCGTAGCTCTGCCCGGCGGGGGCGGACGCGACCCTGACAGGCAGAGCGGCAGGCTCCGACATGTGCGCTCCAGTAACGACTCTTAATCCAGCGCCCTTATAGCCGGGCGCGGCGGGTCCGCCCACCTGGTTGTGCGCCTTGCCTGCGCGTGCTTGCTTGGGGTCTATGAAGACCATGCCTCAACACGGCGCTGCGTGGGCCGATCTCGAAGCGCACATGCGCGACATGGCTAAGCACGACGTCCAGTGGCGCAACGGACGCACCGGGCTCTACATCTTCAACGCAGGCGAAGAGGTCGAGCGCGTCCAGAAGGCCGCTTACGCCCTGTTTGCCTCGGAGAACGGGCTCGGGCCGGCCGCCTTTCCCAGTCTCGCGCAAATGGAACGCGAGGTGGTCGAGATCGGCCTTGGCCTGCTCAACGCGCCCCCCGGCGCGGCTGGCGCGATGACCAGCGGCGGCACCGATTCCATCATGCTCGCGGTCAAGGCGGCGCGTGACTTTGCGCGCCGCGAAACCGGGCTCGAAGGACGCGCCAACATCGTCATCCCAACCACCGCACACCCGGCCTTCGACAAAGCGTGTCAGCTGATGGATATCGACGTTCGGCGGATCGCGACCAGGGACTTGCTCGCCGACGCGCCAGCGATGGAAGCCGCCGTGGACGCCTGCACCATCATGATCGCAGGCTCTGCGCCCTGCTTTCCGTTCGGCCTCATCGATCCGATCGAAGCGCTCTCGGAACTTGCGCAACGCCGTAGCGTGTGGCTGCACGTTGACGCCTGCGTCGGGGGCTATCTGGCGCCGTTCGTACGCATGAACGGCGTTGCGCTGCCGCCCTGGGATTTTAGCGTGGCGGGGGTGCATTCGATCTCGGGCGATCTGCACAAATACGGCTACGCCGCCAAGGGCGCCTCGACCATCTTGTTCCGGAGCGAACGGCTCCGAGCGTTCATGCCGTTCGACGCCGGGCCGTGGCCGCTCGGGCGCATGCTTACCCCGACCCTGGCTGGCACGCGTCCCGGCGGCGCGATCGCTGCCGCCTGGGCGGTGATGCATTTCCTTGGCGTCGACGGCTATCGGGAGAAGCAAGGCGCCGTCACTCGCGCGCGCGAGGCGATCGAAGCCGGCGTCGTGCGCCTCGGGTTCGAGGTTTTAGGGCGCCCGCAGCTGGGCATTGTCGCGTTCACGCACGCGCGCGTGGACTGCCTCAAGCTTTACGCGGGCCTGCACAAACGCGGCTGGTTCACCGCAGCTCTGCTTGAGCCCAGGGCGCTCCATCTGATGCTCTCGCCAAAGCACGTAGAGGTCGTCGATCAATACCTGGCCGACCTGGAAGCGGCGCTCGCCGAGGCCGACGCCACGCCAGCCCCGGACCGCATCAACTACGCCAGCTGACGCCTGGCGTCAGATGTCGCCCCAATGTCTCAAAGCCGCTTGCGCGAGCGGCGCGCCCGATTCCTGAACGAAGTGGCCGACGCCTTCCATTTCGAGCGGCGGCGGGCAATTTCGAATGGACTTGTGCATCATGTCCATCACCGGTTTGCCGAGCACCGGGTCGGCGAGCCCCACACCCATGAAGCTCTTGCCGTCGAAACTGGTCGACCACCAGCTTTGGGCGGCGCGCCCGATCGCCATCACCGCCTCGTCCGCGCCTTCATTGGCGAGCGGCACCAGTTGCGGGAAGCGGCGCACGCCGGCCTTGTAACGCGCATCCGGGAACGGCGCATCGTAGGCGACCGCTTCCGCGCTCGTGACTTCGCTGTTGGCGCGCTGGATCAGCGCCCCAACCGCCATGTCGGGCGTGTTTGCCGCGTAGGCGCGCCAGGCAAGAAAACCCGGCGTCGGCTGTGCGCCCACCGGAAAGCCGGTGTTCATGATCAACAGCCGTGCGACGCGATCGGGCATGTCGACGGGAATGGTGAGGCCCAGAAGCCCGCCCCAATCCTGAACCACCAAGGTCAGGTTTTTGAGATCGAGCCGCTCAATGAAGCGCAGCAGAAACTCTCGGTGGAACTCGAACGTATAGACATTATCGTCCACCGGCTTATCGGAGCGGCCGAAACCCAGAAAATCGGGCGCGACTGTCCGCGCGCCGCTCTCCAGAAAGACCGGGATCATTTTTCGGTAGAGGTATGCCCAGCTCGGCTCGCCGTGCAGACACAGAAAGACGTTGCGTGCGTCGCGCGGGCCCTCGTCGACATAGTGCATGCGCAGCCCTTCGTAGCCGGGCAGATCGTCGATGTAGTGCGGCGCGTAAGGCCAATCGGGCAGGCCCGCAAAGCGATCATCGGGGGTTCGCAAAGCTTCGATAGCGGGCACGGCGTTTCTCCTGTCGGCGCTCTCACTTTTGGCACAGCCAGTGACATAACCGCAAGTGCGCGCTAGTCTGCGCCGGATGTCATTGGCATTCGACTTCTACTTCTCCTTCCGCAGCCCTTACTCCTATCTCGCGGCCGCACAGGTGGAAGCGCTGACGCAACGCTACGCGTGCGCGCCGCGCATGCGCATCGTGCTGCCGATCGCGATACGAATTCCGGGCTTTTTCAAGCAGGTGAACCCGCTGTGGCCGCCTTATCTCATGCGCGACACCTATCGCATCTCGCAGATGCAGAACATTCCCTATCGCTGGCCGCGACCCGATCCCATCGTCATGGACATTGCCAGCGGCGATGTCGCTGCCGAGCAACCCTACATCCACCGCGTTAGCCGCTTGGGGGTGGCGGCGGAGCAGGCCCATAAGGGCTTTGCGTTTGTGCGCGCCGCATCGCACGCCATCTGGTCAGGCGAGGTCGACAATTGGCACGAGGGCGACCACCTCACGCGCGCGCTTCTGTCTGCCGGGCTTGACGCCGCAGCCGTCGAACGGCGCGTGCAACACGAGAGCGCAGAGATCGACGCCCAGATCGCCAGGAACGAAACCGATCAACGCGCCGCAGGTCACTGGGGCGTGCCGCTGTTTGTATTTCAGGATGAGCCCTTCTTCGGACAGGACCGCCTGGATCAACTGATCTGGCGCATGCGCCAGGCTGGCCTGCAGGAACGCGCCGCCCCATCTTGAGGCCATGCGCGCCGACACCGAAAGCACCGCCCCCGACCGCCGCGCCGGCACACTGCCGACCATGCGGCGCGTCGCGGGCGGTTTGCTGCTTGCGATGTCGGCCCTTTATTTGGTGGCCGCGCTTAACGCCGGCGGCCATCCCGCCTGGGGCTACGCGCGCGCCTTCGCCGAGGCGGCGATGGTTGGCGGGCTTGCTGACTGGTTCGCAGTCACGGCGATCTTCCGGCGCCCGCTCGGCTTGCCCATCCCACACACGGCCGTAATTCCGCGCAGCAAAGCCCGCATCGCCGACGCGCTGGGTGAGTTCGTCACCGTCAACTTTCTGGCCCCCGACGTCATCTCGGAACGCCTTGCCAAGCAGGATCTGGCGTCGGCGGTGGGCCGCCAGCTTGCCGACCCGGCGACCGCGCGGCGCATCGCCGACGGCATCATCGGCGCAGCGCCCGCCATCGCCGATCTGCTCGACGATGAAGTGGTGAGCGATTTCATGCGCCGCCAGCTCGCGGACATGAGCCAAGATGCGCGGCTCTCGGCGATGATCGGCCAGGGCTTGCGCCTGCTGACCGAGCATGGACGCCACCAGCCTTTGCTCGACGCCGCCGTCCACGAGGGCTGGCGTGCGTTGACGGAACACGAGGACAGCATCCGCGCACAAGTGCGCGCCCGCACCTCCTGGGTGTGGCGGCTGATTTCACTGGATGCGCGCGCGTCCGACGCGCTCATTTCCGCCATGGAAGAAACCCTGCGCGAGGTTGCGCGCGATCCCGGCCACCCTGCGCGCCAGCGCGTCACTGCACTGTTGCAACAATTTGCCGACGATCTCGAAGGTTCGCCCACTCTGCGTGCGCAGATTGAGCGCATCATCAGCGAGGTGCTGGCTCATCCCGCGGTCGGCGCATATCTCGCGACCGTCTGGCGCAGCCTGAAGGAGGCCGCGCGGGAAGGCGCCGCTGCGCCCGGGGGATTGGGGCGCGCCGCATTCGCGGACGCCATTGCGCGCTTCGGCGCGGCCCTGCTCGCCGAAACCCGCGTCCAGGAGAGCCTCAACCGGCGCTTGCGCGCGCTGCTGAGCGAGATCGCTGGGCGCCATGGCCACGATGTCGGCGCCTTGATTTCAGAGACCATCCGCAGCTGGGACACCAAGACCGTCGTTGAAAAACTTGAGCAGAACGTCGGGCCGGACCTCCAATACATACGCATCAACGGCACTTTGATCGGCGGCCTCATCGGCCTTGCTATCCATCAAGTGACGGTGCTCCTCACCTGAGGAGCGCAGCTGGCGGCGGAACTCAGATCCACAACCGGCGTTATCAGCGCACAGCGAAGGAGTTCCAAAATGCGCGTTTACGCTCTGCTCGCCGCGACTGCGGCGACAGCGATGCTGGCTGGTTGCGGGCTGGGCCAACCCGACTATCCCACCTTCACCGATGCGTCGTATCGAATCGAGGGGCAAACCGCCTCGGTCGATGGCGGTGCGCCCGCGCCGACGGTGATCTATCGCGACGGTTCGCGAATGCGCGTCGAGACCGCGCTGCCGGGAATCGGGCCCGCAACCGTTGTGTTCGACGAGGCCACCAACGCCGCTTACGTTCTGAATCCCGTGGGACGCAACGCCGCGCCCGCCGCTGCGCCGCAGGCGCCCGGCGCCGTCGCACCCACTACGGCGCCGCCCGCCGCCACACCCGCACCCGCCGCCGCTGTGCCCGCGCCCGCGACGGGCATCGCCGTGCGCATCGACGACGCGCAGGCGCCGGAGCCTATGGAATCGGCCTGGGCCGCGCTCCGTGCAGAGGATGCGCTCGCCGTCGGCCGCTGCGAGGTCGCTGGTGAGCAAGGTCATGAATGGACGCCGCGCGAAGCGAGCGCGGGCGCCGAACGCGTCGCGTGCATCACCAGCGACGGCGTCGTACTGCGCATCACCGAGAGCAACGCTGTGCTCTGGCAAGCAACATCACTGGAGCGCGGCGCCCAAGACGCTACCCGGT
>CAZNTI010000009.1:0-10647 GCA_964575885.1 uncultured Terricaulis sp. | reverse complement strand
TGGGGTGCCTCCCGGCTATCAGCTGATCGACCCGCAAGCGGTCGCCGAGGGCGTGGGCGAAAGCCTTGAGCAGCTCGACAGCGTCAGCGGCGACGCCGCGCCCAATTAAGCGCGGGAACCATCTCCGCCGCTGCAAGTTGAGTGCCGGGCTTCAGCCCGGGGAAGAATGGAGATC
The DNA here is from genome assembly GCA_964575885.1 of uncultured Terricaulis sp. Classification (GTDB taxonomy): domain Bacteria; phylum Pseudomonadota; class Alphaproteobacteria; order Caulobacterales; family Aquidulcibacteraceae; genus Vitreimonas. The sequence continues at coordinate 10,472 of CAZNTI010000009.1, read as the reverse complement.
GACCAAATGGTGAAGCAAGTTTTGGCGGCCGCTGCTATCGGCGCGTTGATGTTGACTGCGGCTTGCGGCGAGGGCGGCGCCGAGCGCAGCGGCGAAAACTTGGATTCCGCAATAGAAGAGGTCACTCAGGGCGAAGAGAACCTTGGCGACGGTCCGCTCGAACGCGCGGGGGAAGAAATTGATGAGGCGACCGGCGCCAACCGGGATCAGGACGCCATCGACGCGCTGAACGACGCCACCGACGGCGATCCGTCGACGAATCCGTAAGCGCACATTCGATCATCTGCGGCGGCGCCTGGTGCAGGCGTCGCCGTTTCTACGCGTCGAGCGCATCGCGCACTTTCTTACCCAATTGTTCGAGTGAGAAGGGCTTGGCGATGAATGCGACGCCGGCATCCAAGACGCCGTTGTGCACGATAGCATTGCGGGTATAGCCGGTGGTGTAGAGCACTTTAATGTGCGGCCAGCGCTTGCGCACCTCGCCGGCCAGTTCGCGCCCGTTCATGTCCGGCATGACGATGTCGGTAAAGAGCAGATGTACGCGGGGGTTCGATTCCAGCAGCCGCAGCGCCTCGGCGCCGCCCCCGGCATGGCGCACCGTGTAGCCAAGCTCTCGCAACGCCTCGACGCTGATCTGGCGCACACGCTCGTCGTCTTCGACCACAAGCACGATCTCTTCGGCATTCTCGCCCGCCGCTAAAGCCTCGGCCGCGTCTCCCGGTTCGATGACGCCGCTCTCAGTCCAACGCGGAAGATACACCTTCACGCTCGTGCCTTGGCCGACCTCCGAATACATCTTGATGTGACCGCCCGATTGCTTGACGAAACCGATCGCCTGCGAGAGCCCGAGGCCGGTGCCCTTGCCGCTTTCCTTGGTGGTGAAGAACGGCTCAAACGCGCGCGCCACAACCTCGGCGGTCATGCCGACGCCGGTATCGGTCACCGCAAGCGCCACGTACTGACCAGGCACGACCTCCTCGTGCTGGGCCGCATAGGCGTCGTCCAAATAGGCGTTGGCCGTCTCGATCGTCAACGCTCCGCCGCCGGGCATTGCATCGCGGGCATTGACCGCCAGATTGAGCACCACGTTCTCAAGCTGATGGCTGTCTACCTTTGTCTTCCAGAGCCCGCTGGCGAGCACTGTCTCAAGCTTGACGTCAGCGCCTAACGTGCGATGCAGCAATTCGGCCATGTCCGAGACTAGGCGATTGATGTTGACCACGCCCGGAGCGAGCGGTTGGCGCCGGGAAAACGCCAAGATTCGATGCGTCAGCGCCGAGGCGCGCCGGGCGCCGTCCATGGCGTTGCCCAGATGACGGCTTATGTCAGCCTCGCCGGCCGCCAGGCGCCGCTCCGCAATTTCGAGGGATCCGATCACCACCGCGAGCATATTGTTGAAGTCGTGGGCGATGCCGCCCGCCAGTTGACCAACCGCCTCCATTTTCTGCGCCTGCTGCAGAGCGGCCTCCGAGCGTCGCTGCGCCGCCAGGGCTTCCGTCACCTGAACTTCGAGCTCGGCCTTTACGCGCTCAGCCACTTCAACGTGCTGCGCCTGTCGACGGGTCTCGCGCGCCAGGCGCACCGCCGAAAGTGTCGCAAGCGCAAGCGCCCCGATAAGTGCGAGCGCCGTAAGCACCAGGAGCAGCGCCGCGCGCCGCTCTTGCTCGCGCGCGGCCTCGGTAGCCAGGCGGCGCGCGGCAAGCAGGCGCCCTTCTTCGGCCCACACCTCGTCGATCCGGGCGCGCAGCGCGTCCATGACCGCCTTGCCCTGCCCTTGCCGCAAGCGGGCGATCGCTGCCGGTCGATTGACTTCCGCGAGACCCACGATCTCCTGCAACAACCGCAGGCGCTGCTGCATTAATCGCTCGACTTCAGAAAGCAGGGCCTGCTGGCCGACATTGTCGGCGGTTAGCCGCTGCAACTCGTCCATATGCCCCTGGGCGACCGCAACGCCCTCGGTGTAGGGGGCGAGATACGCGTCATCGCCGGTCAGCAGATATCCGCGCTGGCCCGTTTCAGCAGCCTCCACCGCATTGAGCAGCAATTGCGTCCGCAACTGAACCTGCAGCGTATGGTTTTCCCACTCTGTCGCTTGCGCGCGCATTTCCGAAGCCCGATGGGTCTCGCCGACCACCGCCCAGGCAAGCAACGCCAGCGCGGCAAATCCAATCAGAGCGCCAGTTCTGGGGTTGCGCTGCAGCCACCCGCCCATGGCGCGACGCCAACTGCTCAACAAAGCTGTCAATCGAGATCCTACAATGGCGCGAGGCTTTGACCCCACAGCTTTTATATGTGACCAACCTCTGCGGAGCCAGCCCTTCCGCTTCAGCCGAGCCCACGCCTCCCAATGTCTTCGCCACGGATTCTCATCGTTGAGGACGAGATCATCATCGCCGAGGTGATCCGCGAAACCCTGGAGGCTGCAGGGTTTGGCCCGTGCGAGTGCGTCGCCAGCGTTTCCGATGCACTAGGCGCGCTGAATGCGGGGTTGTGGCGCGGCGCGCTGCTGGATATTCGGCTGAGAGGCGACCTGGTGTTCCCCGTCGCAGAAATGCTTAAAGCGCGCGGGCTGCCCTTTGCCTTTTGCTCCGGGGACGGCGACAGCGCGTCTATCCCGGCCGCCTTCGCCGCGGCGCCCATTCTCTCCAAACCCTGGCGCACGGGCGAACTGGAGCGCATCGCTGCGGCCGTTTTCGGGCGGCCCGCCTGAGCCCACCGCGGCGTGGGAACCATCGCTGGCGACCGGCGTTCACTTTCGGCGTTCCACTCATGGGGACGCTGGCGGAGCGCCGGGTTCCCAAGCACTCACCGCCCCCCGTCCGCGAAGGACCCGGCGCTCCAACTTGCCGCGCACCGCTTCCGCCAATGAGCGCACGCAAGCGCGGCCACTCCCGAAGCATACGTGCTCAGCCGCACTCAAAAAAAAGCAGAGCGCCGGCGCGTTGCCGCGCCAGCGCTCAAGGGCGTTCTTAGCGGGGTCGAGCGTCCGCCCAACAGCTGCGGTTAGTCCCCGGCACGATGTAATAGAATTCTCCAGTTCGCGCGTCGCGATACATTGGCGGGTTGGAAACGCTGCGGCACTCTTGCTGGCGTTGATCCTGACTGTAACCGCGTACGGCCCCGGCGCCCGCGCCCAGAAGTGCGCCAACCGCGGCCCCGTCTCCCGCATCGCCGTCGCCGACATTGTTGCCGATTACAGCGCCGGTGACCGCGCCGATGGCCGCACCGCCGGCCACATTGCGTTCGACGTTGCCGGTGGTTGTGCAGGCGCTCGCCGCCGCCACAAGCACAAAGGCTATTGCTCGAAACTTCATGTAAATCATCTCCTTGAACAGCTGCGCTGGATCAACCTCGCGCGGCGGCGCGCGTTCCCGATGATGTGCATGTGCGCGCAGGTAGCATTTGCTACCGCATAACCCCGTACGCACGTGTAGTCCTCGCCGGTGACAGGCCCATTCTCAATCGTCGTGCTCGAAAGCGATCCGTTGCGGGCGCTCGACCTCGAATTCATGGTGCGCCAGGTATTCGCTGTCGGAGCGAACTTTACCTATTGCCCTCAAATCAGCGATGTCGCCGTTGCCGCGCTCACCGCGGATCTGCTGCTGTTGGATGCAGCGCTGGCGCCGCCCGGCGCAGCACAGACTTTGGCGCTACTTTCGAATTGCCCTGGCGAAACGCTCTGGATCAGCGACGGCGCGGCCCCCGCCGGGCTTCATGCACACTGGCTGCGCCGCCCCATCACTCACGGCGACATTCTCGCTCTCGCCGCGCGCTTGGGAACCCAACGCCCCTGAACCGTGTTACCGCCTTTGCGTGGAGCTTCGAGCCCCAAGGCGGGCCAAGACGGGGGAATGCGCGTTGCGTCCGCTATACGATCGCTTGCAGTACTACGCGCAACTTGGAGATGATGACCTCTCCGCGCTGAGCGCGCTAGCGATGGAGAGCCTCGAGAAGCCGCGCGGCGCCACGGTGATCCATGTCGGCGAAGAGCTCACCCATGTGTTCGTCGTGGTCGAGGGCTGGGCGATACGCTACCGCACCATGGAAGACGGACGCCGCCAGATCGTCAATGTCATGTTGCCGGGAGACTGCTTCGACCTGCAGGCGCTGATCGGCGCGCGTGCAGATCACGCCGTGGACGCTGTCACCCCGCTCGCCCTCCTGCGGGCGCGCAAGCAGGACTTTTTGGCCGCGTTGCGATCCAACGCCCGGCTGGCGTCGGCATTCTGGTGGACGGCGGTGCAAGAGGAATCGATCCTGCGCGAGCACATTGTGAGGCTTGGACGTCGCTCCGGGCGCGAACGTGTCGCCCACCTGGCGCTGGAACTCGGCAGGCGGCTGGCGCAGGTAGGCCGGATCATCGACCACGAATTCGACATGCCGCTGTCGCGCGACATGCTGGCCGACATGCTGGGACTATCGCCTGTGCACATCTCGCGCTCGGTGTCGGCCCTGCGCCGGCAAGGGCTGTTGCGCAACTTTATCGGCCGCGTGCGCATTCTCGACATCAATCGCCTGGCCGCGTTCGCGCAATTCGACGTCGATTATTTGCACGGACAGAAAAAACCGCTGCTTGCTTAGCTGAGCGGGGCGGGCGCGGATGGCGGTTCTTCCGCGTAAGCGCTGACGCTGTCCATCGCCACGACGCTGAAGGCGCCGCGCGCATCGTAGACCGGCTCATAACGCAATCGCCCCGGCGCCTGGATCTCGCCCGCGTGCATGATCACCTGCGGCTGGGCGTCCTGCGCGCCCGGGCGGGTTTGTCCCTCCTCGACGGCGCAGGCCCCGCTCAGCACCACGAGGCCGCTCGCGAACAACAGCCGTATCATGCGCAACCTCCTGATCTCATGGGTGAACGCATGCACACGATGCAGGTTCCGCAATGCGCGAACGGCGCGCCGATCAAGCGCGCCGTTCGATCAAACCTTTGAACCCGCAATCACTGACTTCAGGTCAGCGGAGGGGTGCGTCCGCGCGCCAGGCCAAGAACCAGGCTGACGACGAACAGCACCAGAAAGAGAAAGAACAAGATTTGAGCAATGCCGGCCGTCGCTGCAGCGATACCGCCAAAGCCAAACACGGCGGCGATAACCGCAACGATAAAGAATATCAGCGCCCAACTCAGCATGGACACATCTCCTTGATGCTTACGGCCGGCGACGGCGCCGGCTGCTGGCACGGCAACGCCCGTCCAGCAGTTAGCGTTCCCGCTGTTTCATGCCGCCTGATATTTTTGCTCGGCGCTGTCGCGCGGCACCGGATAGAGTTCGCCCACCACCCCGCTCACGATCCAGTCGCCCGGCGCCGCGAGACGATCGCCCTCCAGCGTCTCTACGATCACCGGATAAGACAGCGTAAAGTAGTGCAACACCACGTCGGTGCGCTTCTCATAGCGGCCATCGTCGCGGGCGCGATACATGAGTTCGAAAATGCGCTTCTCCACCGGCGCGCGATCGCCGTTGGCGTAGGCCACGATGTAGTGACGCCCGGCGCGATAGTGCAACGCGCCCGCCGCCGCCTCGATGGTTCCGTCATCGCCTGCCAGGACCGCCTCCACCGGTTCGCTGCCGCGCGAGCGAATGGCGCGCATGACAGCGCCGGGAGGCGGTCGATCGATGCGCACGGGCTTTTCCCCGTCTTCCACGTCCGAATGGTCGAACAAACGTGCAAACAGCTTCAGCATCGACGCGACCTCCATCCCTCGACACTCGGCGCGTGTACGCAGCGCCGCGTGCGCATCAACGCGGCTAGCCCAAATGTGTTCCTGAGGGTGGAACCCGCCACGCCTTGGCGCGTTGCTAATCGGAGTGCAACCGCGCGAACACGCGCCATTTTTTAAGGAGGCTTTCATGGCTCATGTGACATCCACCGGCAACGGCGACGGCCACTCCATGCAGGAGACCGCAAGGCAGCTCGGCGACGGCCTCAAGGGCCTGCGCAACGATGTGAGCGAACTCGCCTCCGTGGTTGGCGGCGAACTCAAGGCGCGCGTGAGCGACGCCGCCGAGGTTTCGAGAGATCAGGCGCATCGCGCGCTTGAAGCGACACGTGCGCAGGTGCGCCAGCATCCCGCCGCCACCATCGGCATCGCCGCCGGCGCCGGCTTTGTTATCGGCCTGCTGCTGGCGTCCCGGCGTTAAGCGTGCTGGGCTGGGTCGATCGGCAGGTTCGCGATGCGCAAATAGCCGGGGTGGGCTTAGTGCTCACCCTGGCTTCCGCCATTGTCGGGATCGTGTGGATGAGCATCGCGCTCGCGCAAGCGCTGAGTTCCGCGATCGGCTCTACGGCCGCAGCCGCGCTGCTGACCGGGGCCGCCTTCCTGCTCCCGGCTATCATGTTCTTGGTCTGGCGCGGGCTCGAAACGCGTCGCCGCCAACGCGAGCAAGATCTCGCTCATACCATGCTTGGCGCACAGCCCGATTTGCTCGCCGCACTCACCCGCATCGCCCAGGACATGGCTGAGCGCGCTCCTCTTGCTGCGGTCGCCATTGCGACTTTAGGCGGCCTGCTGGCGGCGCGCTTTCCAGCCGCTTTGCCTTTGCTGGTGCAGGCGCTCACGCGCGACGACGCCCAACCCACAAGCGGAAGATGAGGGGCGCCGCGGCGTGCGGCGCCCCTCCGCTTCAGCGCATGGTGTCGAGCCAGCTGTCGACCTGGCGCTCAGCCTCTTCCTTCGCGACGCCGTAGCGCTCCTTGATGCGCCCGACCAGCTCTTCGCGGCGCCCGCGCGCCAGAGCCAAGTCATCATCGGTCAACTTGCCCCATTGCTGGCGCGCATTGCCCTTGATCTGCTCCCACTTGCCTTCAACTTGCTCCCAATTCATGTCTTTCTCCAAGGTTGGCCGCCCGCTCCGTTTAAACTGAGCTGCCGACGTCGGCGTTCCGACGATGCGGCGCCGATCGCAGTTGGCTTGCGCGGCTAGACCTCCGCGGACTGCGCCTGCGTCGCGATGCGCACATAGCAGGGCCGGTTCGGATCTTGCTCGACGACCGCGCCGATCTGGCGTCCGAACGCGCTGATCAAGCGCTGACTGGTCGCGGCCCGAGCGGCGCCCTTTTCAAGATCTGCTTCGGCGTCGATCTCGAGGGTGAAACTGTTCCCCGGCGCAGCCTGCAGCGCGAGCCTCAGAGACTTCACCCGCGCCCCGCCCAAATCGAACACGCAGGCGACGCTTTCACCGATCAAAAACGCCAACGGCACCGCGCGATCGGCGCTGGCGCGCACCGGCGCCAAGGCAAGATCAAGGCGCACGTGCGCGGTCTCGGCTCCACGCGCGCCCACCAGCGCCCGCACGATCTCGCTGGCGAGCTGATCAAGCGCGATGTCACGCACTTCCCCGGACGCATAGATATGAGCATGCGCCAGCGCCAACAATTGCACGCGGTCCTGCGCGCGCGCGAGCCCGCGGGCCTCCGCTGCGTCGCCGGAGCCGCGGGCCTGAATGGAAAGGATGCTCGCCACCATTTGCAGGTTGTTCTTGACGCGATGGTTGACCTCCAGGAGCAGCGCACGTTCTTCCTGAAGCGCCATCGCCAGACGCGCTTCGCGGCCGCGCAAGGTTTTGGCCATCGCCGCCAAGGTGCGGCGGAGGTTTGAAATCTCCACCGGCGCGCCGACCAGCAACTTTTCCTCGCTGCCGCTATCCTCTCCGCGCGCATAGGAGCGCGCCAACGCTTCCACCACCAGGAGCGGCCGCGCCACGAAATACTCAATGGCGAACCAGGTGGCCGCCACCGCCGCCAGCCAAAGCAGGATCGGCACCATCAAGGTCCACGCCGAGCGCAGCCAGCCCGCCCAGCTGGCCTCAGCCGGGGTCCAGCCCTCCACGAGATAGAGGTCGCCACCTTCGCCCAGCGGCATCGCCACCGCCCAGGTGCTGTCGAGTTCAAACGCCGTCGCCAGCGCCGGCGCAGAGGCCTGGCGGATGCGCAGGCGAAGGCGTTCTGCATCGCGTCCATGTGGATCCAAGCCGCTGACGCCGAGCAGAACGCCATCGCGGGTGGTGAGCCCCGCAAATCCGTCCGGGCGCGGCGCTGCGGCGCGGATCTGAGCGAACACCGGCGCCAGCGGACGCGTGACGCCCACGAAGAAATCACGCGAACGCAGCTCCATGCTCGCCGGCGCAACCGCCGCGATGACCGGCTCGTTGGTGAGGCGCGGGGTCTGGATCACGCCGATGACGACGTCGCCGCGGCGGGCCGCCGCCTGCACCAGGTCGGCGGCCGCGGCCCGCTGACCGTGGGCTGCGGGCTCGTTGGCGCATTGGATCACCGACTCGATGTCGAGCACCGCCAGCACTGCGAGCTCAGGAATATCTCTCGCAAACCCGTCCAGGACCTCGCCGCAGCGAAAGCGATTGTCGGCGAACAGGTCCGCGCTTGCCGCAAGTGTCCGCGTCGTCTCGCGCATGCGGGTGATATCGTCGCGCGCCTCGCTCAGACGCGACAGCGCGCCAGCGCCGACCTCGGCCTGAATGGCCGCGTCGCGCGCGCTAAGCGCTGTCAGACCCGCCTGGAACGCAATCACCCCGGCGGGCAGAAACGCTAGCGCCAACAATAGCGCCAAGCGCCCCCGCATGGATTGCAGCGAAAGCTGACGCGGCCACAACGCTGGGGCGCGCATGTCAGATGCGGCCGGCGATCACGCCCTCAGGCAGCGCCTCGGCAGGCGACAACGTAGAGGCTTCTTCCAACGAAACGCCCAGCAGCTCCGCCAAGCGTACGCGCGCCCGATTGACCCGGCTCTTCACGGTGCCGACCGCGCATCCGCAAATCTCTGCGGCTTCCTCGTAGGAAACGCCGTGTGCGCCGACCAGGGCCAAAACCTCGCGGTGATCCTCGCTCAACTGCTCGAAAGCGCGCTTGAAATCCTCAAGGTCGGCGGCGCCTGGTTGATTGGCCCGCTCCGCCAGGCGCGCAGCGTGCGCGCCCTCGGCGTCTTCAACCTCGCGCTGGCGTTTGCGCAACTCCGAATAGTAAGTGTTGCGCAAAATCGTAAACAGCCACGCCCGCAAATTGCTGCCCGGCTCAAACCGGTCAAGATTGGCTAACGCCTTCACCAGTGTCTCCTGCACCAAGTCGTCGGCGCGTGCGGAGTTGGCGCACAGCGAGCGGGAGAAGGCCCGCAGGCTCGGCATCAACGCCACGAGATCGCGCTTGATTTCGCCAATTTGGCGCGGCGTCGCCTCCTGCAGCTCACCCATTGGACCGGCCTTCGCCCTTAGCGTCCAACTGGTCGAGTAGCTTAATCCATTCCTCCGGAATAGGCTCTGCGGCGACCTCGTCATAAACCTTCTTCAGATTGCGCGTCAGCGGGTCATCGCCATTGCCGCCCGCCGGCTGAAATTCCGTCGGCAGACCCGCCACGTCGGACTCGTCGCCCATGAACCGCCCTTCCAAACCTCGTATGTTTTCAAACCCGGTCGTCATCTTACGCCCTCGGCGTCTTCGGCGACAGCTTTCAAGCCGCGCGCGCACCCTGCTAAGGTCTATCGAACGCGGAAACGCCGTTAAGGTTCCAAACCGGGGAACCTTTTTCGACCTGTGGCGTTTTGGGCGCTCCGGGGGATTTCGTCCGGAGCGTTTGAAGGAGCCGATAAATGGGGTTTTCGAAGGCGTTGGCGCCGCATCTGGCGCTTCTGCGCCGCTATGCGCGCGCGCTCACCGGATCGCAGCGCAGCGGCGACGCATTCGTCGCGGCAACGCTGCAAGCGCTGATCGAAGACCAGGCCACCCTAGACCCAACGCTCGACCCCCGGGTCGGCCTCTACCGGGTGTTTCACGTCATCTGGTCCAGCGCCAACATCGAAAGCCCGCCTGAGCCCGACTCGAGGCTCGCGGCCAAGGCCCAGGAGCGTTTGCGCGCGCTGACCCCTCTCAATCGGCAGGCGCTTCTGCTTTCGACGGTGGAGGGGTTCGCAATCCCGGAGGTCGGCGCCATCATCGGCGTAAGCGACATTGAGGCGGCCAATTTGGTCGCGAGTGCGCGCGCCGAAATCGAGGCGCAGACCCGTGCTCGCATACTGATCATCGAGGATGAATTGCTGATCGCCGTCGATCTGGGCGACATCGTGGAGCGCCTCGGCCACCAGGTCATCGCCTCCGTCGACACCGCCGCCAAGGCGGTCACAGCAGCCAAGGAGCATCGCCCAGACCTGATCTTGGCCGACATCCAACTCGCGGACGGTTCCTCCGGCATCGATGCCGTGAAAGCGATCCTGAGCGAAGCGACGGTGCCGGTGGTTTTCATTACCGCGTTTCCGGATCGGCTTCTGACCGGCGAGCGGCCGGAACCCACCTTCCTCATCACCAAGCCCTATCTGGAGCAAACCGTGCAGGCGGCGGTCAGCCAGGCGCTGTTCTTCGAAAGCTCAGCGGCGGCGTGAGGCGCGCGCGCCTCATGGGGAGCAGGAGGTTCCTGGCTGTACTCGCGATCGTGTGCGCGGCCGCCGCCGCCGCATGCAGCGTCGCCG
>CAZNTI010000008.1:0-18461 GCA_964575885.1 uncultured Terricaulis sp. | reverse complement strand
CCCGCCACCTGGTCGCGCGCCTGCCGCCGGCGACATCGCCCGCAGTGTTGGAGCGCCCGCGAGCACCATGTCGGTGCATCTTGGCGTTTTGACGCGCGCTGGACTGGTCACGGCGCGCCGCGAGGGGCGAAGCATCATCTACCGCCTCGACGTTGACGGCGTCCGCGAGCTGTTCGTGTTTCTGGTGGGCGATTGCTGCGGCGGACATCCAGAATTGTGTGCGCCGTTCGGCGTCGCGCCGAGCGCTTGTGCGCCCCGCAAGCCGCCGCGGCGATGACAAAGATGCGCTTGCGCGCGGCTTCAGCGTTTGTCGCGATCGCCGCCTGTGCAGGATGTACGGCGGTCGCGTCCGCTGAAGCGCAGGAGCCGTGGCGGCTCGAAGGCGCACCCGACTGGCTGACGCTGCGCGGCGAGGCACGCATGCGCTACGAAACGCTCGACGGCCAATTCCGCGCCGGCGGTGCGGGCGGGGACCAGGCGCTGGCGTTCCGGACCCTGCTTTTGGCGGAGGTCGACGCCGGCCTGTTCTCAGTGGGCGCCGAACTGCAGGATGCGCGCGTTTATCTCGACGATGCCGGCGCCCCGCTTTCGACCAGCATCGTCAATCCGCTTGATGTGTTGCAGGCCTACGTGCGCATTGACCTCGATCGCGCATTCGGCGAGCGCAGCGCGCAGCTTACGCTCGGTCGTCAGACCCTCGATATCGGCAGCCGCCGTGTGCTGGAGCGGGTCGAGATGGCAAACGTCATCTTTTCCTACACCGGGGCGTACTGGCGTTCGCAGTCAGCGCGCGGCGATGAGTTACACTTGCTTTACGTGGTGCCGGTGGGGCGGCTTCCCAACGACCGCGCGTCGCTTGGCGAGGACGAACTTTCCGGCGACGAGGAGGAATGGGGACGCCGCTTCTGGGGTGCGCACTATCGCCGCGCCGATGCGTTCGGCGCCGCGCTCCCGGAAACCTGGGCTGAGTTCTTCTTCTACCGATTGCGCGAGCGCGACAGCTTGAGCGTCGCCACTCCGAATCGCGACTACCTGCAGCCGGGCTTCAGACTTTATCGCGCCGCGCAGGCAGGACTCTGGGATTTTGAGGTCGAGGGCTCATACCGCACCGGCTCTCGGCGCTCCAGCGCTTTGGCCTCGGATACAACCGATCTTGGCGTCGACGCCTGGACCCTCCACGCCAGCCTTGGCTACACCTTCGAGCACGCCTGGAAACCGCGCGCAGCGCTCGATTACGACTACGCCAGCGGCGACGAAGATCCGAACGACGACAATTTCGATCAGTACGAGCGCTTGTTCGGGTCGCGGCGCACCGATCTGGGCAACACTGGCATCTATGGGCCGCTGACGCCCGCCAACATTGAAGCGCCGGGGTTTCGCCTCGAGATCACGCCCATGCCGCGCTTCGATGCGCGGCTCGCTTACAAGGCGGCCTTCCTTGCCGAGGGGCGCGACGCCTGGGTGGTGGCCCGGGTGCGCGATCCCGATGGGCGTTCGGGGCGCTTCATCGGTCATGCCTTGGACGCGCGTGTGCGCTTCTGGCTTTCGCCGCAGGCGCTGCGGTTGGAGATTGGCGCATCGGCCCTGATCAACGGCCGCTTCGCCGAAGAGGCGCCTAACGCGTCTGGGCAAGGCGACTCTAGGTTTGCCTATGTGCAGCTCCTGCAGACATTTTAGCGCGGGGCGCGGCGTCAGCGCGCTGGAGCCGCCCGGGCGTTTGCTCTAGCCTCGGCGAAATGAGCATTGCGCGCGATCTCTCCCGCGCCCGCTACGCCGCCGCACAAGGGGCGCGGGTCGCCTGGTATATGGGCCAGTACTTCTTGGCGCGGCGCATCTCGGGGCCGTTCAATCGTCCCGGCGACCCCAAGTTCCAGCCGCAATCGCAGGAGGGCGATCCCGCCCGCATCCGCGCGGCGTTCCTCGACCTTTTTGCCAAGGACCACGCCAATATCGAAGCTGGTCTATATCCAGCGCCTAACGATGTGCGGGTGGAGAACGCGCTCTCGGCGTTGGGCAACTCGGCGCGCTTCTTTCGCGACCTGCCAAGCGTCGATGCGCGTCGGCTGCAGCGCGACGGCGTCGAGGTGCGCGAGGCGGCGAAGGCCGAAGGCCGCTACCCGACGTATTATCTGCAGAATTTCCACTACCAGACCGGCGGTTGGCTCTCGGAAGAGAGCGCAAAGCTCTACGACACCCAGGTCGAGATTCTCTTCGGCGGCGCAGCCGACGCCATGCGCCGCATCGCGCTTGGCTCATTGGCGCGTGCGCTGAAGGGCCGTGACCAGCGGCGCGTGAAGCTTGTCGATCTCGCCTGCGGCAATGGCCGCTTTCTGCGCCAGCTAATGGCGGCGTACCCGCGCATGCCGGCCATCGGGCTCGATCTCTCGCCTGAATATTGCGCTGAGGCGCGCGCGCGGCTTGCCGCTTGGCCGCAGGTGGAAATCGTCAACGGCGCCGTCGAGCAGGCGCCGTTCGAGGATGCGAGCCTAGACGCCGCCACCTGCATCTATCTGTTTCACGAATTGCCGCCGCGGGTGCGTCGCGAGGCGGCGCGCGAAATCGCGCGTCTGCTGAAACCGGGCGGCGTGCTGGTGTTCGCGGATTCGGTGCAGACCGGCGATACGCCCGATCTCGATCGCATGCTCGAGTATTTCCCGGTCGGCTTTCATGAACCGTTTTATGGATCCTATCTGCGTGAGGATCTGGTTGCGCTGATGGCGGAGGTGGGCCTCCTGCACGAAGAGACCGAACTCGCATTCCTCACCAAGGTGATGCGGTTCCGCCGCGGCTAGCTTTTGGGCGGGTCCGGTTCGGTGGTGGCGCCAAAATAGTAGCGCTCGAGGTCGGCGTCGGAGACCGGCTTCGGCGTGTCCTCCGCGGATACTGTGTCATGAGCGTACATGGCGTTGATCTGGCGGTAGAGCCGCGCCTCGTCAGGCTCGTAGACGGCGGCGTAGTCGGTCGGGCCGCCAAGCAGCGTTTCCGTCGCGACGCTATAGTCGACGGCCTCGAGCGCGAACCTCGGCGCAGCGCCGACCGGGTCTGGCGCCGGCGCCGGCGCCACGGGCGCCGCGATCAAAGCGGGCGTGGGCGCGATCTGGGCGGCTTCGGCAGCGCCGGGATTCCAGTCCGGGCCGCCGGTAATAAGGTAATCGACGCTGCCGACCAGTACCGCGGCGATGAGTGCGAACGCCGCAGCCGCCGCCGAACGCTCACGAACGGCGCGATTGCGGAGGCCGGCGGAGAGCTTGGCGCGCACGCGACGCAAAGCGCGCCGCGACAGCACCAGCGGCCTGCGGAAAAGATGTGATCGTGCGGCCATCCCCAACTCCCGCGGCGCGTGATTTGCGAAGCGCGAAGCTATCCTAAACCGGCGTTCGCAACAACAGCGCCCCGTGGGCTATCAGCGCCGCGAACGCTAAGTTTTGGTCATGCGCTCAACGCGGTGTGTACGATTGCGATTCCCGGGAACGATGCCGCCCATGCGCACGTTGGCGATGCGTGGACCTTACCGACTTGGCAATCCTGCGCCGACGCGCCTACGAACTTGCCGACACCGGCCGCTACGCCGACTGGCCCGCCATCGGCGATGCGCTGGTGAAGGAGGGCGGCGTCGACGTTTTAGTCCGCCGGCTCACCCACGACGCGCTGTTTCAAGCCATGTTGCGGCGGCGTATCGGAGACGCGCGCTGCGACTAGGCGCTGGCGAAGCGGACGCAGTCGTTCCGGGAAGGCCTTACCGCCCGGTCTGGCCGCGATGGCGCAGTTTTGCGTCCGCGAGCACGCAGGCGAGCATGGCCTCGGCGACCGGCGCAGCGCGAATGCCCACGCAGGGGTCGTGCCGGCCCTTGGTGGAAATTTCCGCATCGCGGCCTTGGCGGTCGATGGTGCGGCGCGACGTCAGGATCGAAGAAGTGGGCTTGATAGCCATCCGCGCCACAACCGGCTGGCCGGTGGAGATGCCGCCCAGCACGCCGCCAGCGTGATTGCTGAGGAAGAGTGGCAGGCCAGCAGCGCCGGCGCGCATCTCGTCGGCGTTCTCCACGCCCGTGAGTGCAGCGGCGGCGAAGCCCGCGCCGATTTCGACGCCTTTCACCGCGTTGACGCTCATCAGCGCGGCGGCGATTTCCGCGTCGAGCTTGCCGTAGATCGGCGCGCCCCAACCAGCGGGAACGCCTGTCGCTTCCACCTCCACGATGGCGCCCAGCGAGTCGCCATTCTTGCGCACCTGGTCGAGCAACGCTTCCCAGGCCGTGGCGGTCTGGGCGTCGGGGCACCAGAACGGGTTGTTCTCAACCTCGCTCCAGTCCCAGCGGGCGCGATCGATCGCCACACTGCCGATCTGCACAACCGCGGCGCGGACGCGTACGCTGTCGCCCAGCACTTTGCGCGCCACCGCGCCGGCCGCGACCCTGGCCGCCGTCTCGCGCGCCGAGGAACGGCCGCCGCCGCGATAATCGCGCAGCCCGTATTTCGCATCGTAAGTGAAGTCGGCGTGGCCGGGGCGATAGAGATCGCGGATGTCGTCATAGTCTTTGCTGCGGTGATCGGTGTTTTCGATCGCCAGTGAGATGGGCGCGCCGGTGGTGACCGGGCCCCCAAACTCCTCGATCGTGCGATCATCCTCGAAAACGCCGGAAAGTATTTTCACTTCATCGGCCTCGCGGCGCTGGGTGACGAAGCGGCTCGTGCCCGGCTTGCGCCGGTCCAGCCAATGCTGGATCTCGGCGGCTTTAAGAGGGACGCCGGGCGGGCAGCCGTCGACGATGCAGCCGATGGCAGGCCCATGGCTTTCGCCCCAGGTGGTGACGCGGAAGAGGTGGCCGAACGAGTTGTGAGACATGGAGTTCTGCTAGATCAATTCGTCGGGCATGTCGCCAGTGACGCCAATGCGGCGTCCAGAACCGGCGCGGCCATGCGGTTGTCCATGCGCGCCAAGTCCTGGAGCGAATGAGTGCGGGCTGCTTCTTGCGCCACCAGAAAGCCGACATAATAGCCAAAGCGCGGTGGCAGCCGCTCGTTGAAGCGGCGAAAGCTGAAGAGCGCACGCATGTCGTCGGCTCCGCGCGAGTTCAGCCGCGCTTTCACTGTGCACACAGCTTCTTCGAGGTTGGCGTCGACGGCGTCGCGAATGGGCTCGGGCACGCTCAGCAGCAATTGTGCATCGCTGGCGTTGGGATTGAGCGTTTTGGCCGCATACGTGGCAAGCCCCTCCGCCCAGAGCGAACACCAAACCGAACCGCAGGTTCTGAACGACTGGAAATGGTAGACGTGGAAGAGTTCGTGATGGAAGAAAGGCTGCTCGTCTTCGTAGGGGTGGGTGCGCGCCATTACGTCGATCCCGAACACAAGCGCCGGCCTCGCCAAACCGAACTGTCGCGTGCCGCCGTCCATCTCGCCCATACTGTGCACCAGATAGATGTCCCCCAGCCTCGGGAGGTCCGGAAAGGTTTGCCGGAAGGAGGCGATGGCGGGGTCGAGCAGGGCGGCGAAGCCAGCGGCTTTGAGTTCGTAACGCGCGCGCAGCTCTGGGAACGCCGCCAGATGGCTAGCGATCAGGGCGTTGTAGTCGGCGTCGCTTTGGTCGTTGCGGCGCGGATTGTAAAATTGCGGCCATAGCGGCGCGACCTCGCGCCGAAAGGCTTGTGCCCGCGCCTCGGCGGACAGGCTTTCGTTGCGGTCATAAAAGTCGACAAAATCGTCGCTCAGGTCGATCAAACGATAGCTTGGCGACGGTTGTGCGGCCGCGGACGCCGGAACCGTTAGTGCAAGGGCGGCGATGACCAAATACCTCAGCATGGCCGCCAGCATCTGGGTTTTGGTGCGTAGAACAAGTGGCTTCCCGCCTTTGGGCGACCCCATGACATCGTCGCCTCTCCCTGTCACAAGCTATGGCGTCGGGCAATGTCGGCGCGCCCGAGCTTGAAGTGATCCGTTGCCGCGTTCTAATCGTCCGTGCGCGGTGCTATAAGGACGTCCCAGACGGAGCACGCACTTGTCCGGCGATCCCCTGATCCCGCCCTCTCCACGCTACGACCCCAACGCGCCGCCGCCGCCGGATGATGCGACATTGTTCGCCGAAGCTGAGCCGTTCGATCTTTTCGCGCGCTGGTTTAAAGAGGCCAAGGAGAAGGAGCCGAACGACCCCAACGGCATGGCGCTCGCCACCGCCGACGCTGACGGCTTTCCCGACCTGCGCATGGTGCTGCTGAAAGACTTTAGCGCCGAAGGCTTCGTGTTCTACACCAATGCCGAGAGCGCCAAAGGCCGCCAGCTTGCAGAGAACCCGCAAGCGGCGATCCTTTTCCACTGGAAGAGCCTGCGCCGGCAGGTGCGCGCGCGCGGGCCGATCGAGCCGGTGTCCGAGGCCGAGGCCGACGCCTACTTCCAAAGCCGCGATCGCGGCGCCCGGCTGGGCGCGTGGGCGAGTGCGCAGTCGCGGCCGCTGGAAGACCGCCTGGCGCTCGAAAAACGCATCGCCGAGTTTGCGGCGAAGTACGGCCTGGGTGAGGTACCTCGCCCGCCGCATTGGCGCGGCTACCGCCTGGTTCCGCTGCAGTTCGAGTTCTGGCGCGACCGCCCGTTCCGGCTGCACGACCGGCTGGCGTTCACGCGCGCGGCGCCGGGCGAGGCCTGGGCCAGGGGCCGGCTCTATCCGTAAGCGCGCATGTGCGGCGGGGCGCAATTGCGGTTGCGCAAAAGCTTGCCTACCATCGCAAAAAATACGGAGGCGACGGAAACGATGCTTGGGCTCATGCAGGACTGGCCGCTCACGGTCGACAAGATCCTTGACCACGCCAACAATGCTTTTCCCCGCCGCGAGGTGGTGACGCGCTCGCTCGAAGGGCCGATCTCGCGCACCAGCTACGGCAATATCTGGCGCCGCGCCAAGCAGGTCACCAACGCGCTGCAAGACCGCGGCGTCGTGCTAGGCGACCGGGTCGCGACCCTGGCCTGGAACACCGAGCGCCACCTTGAAGTGTGGTACGGCGCAATGGGCATGGGCGCGGTGCTGCATACGCTCAACCCCAGGCTCTTTCCTGAGCAGATCGCCTGGATCGCCAATCACGCCGGCGACCGCATCATCTTCTTCGACGTCACGTTCGCGCCGCTGCTGGAAAAGATCGCCGCCCATATGCCGACGGTGGAGCTTTACGTGGCGCTGACCGACCGCGATCACCTGCCGCAGTCGAACATCTCCAATATGATCGCCTACGAGGATTTCATCGCCGGCTTTGCGCAAGCTGCCAAATGGGGCGGCTTCGGCGAAGAGACCGCCTGCGGGCTCTGCTACACCTCCGGCACCACCGGCGATCCGAAGGGCGTGCTCTACTCGCACCGCGCCAACGTCATCCACGCCATGGCCGCCAACAGCGTCGATTGCTTCGGCGCCGGCGCTGCCGACACCGTGTTGCCGGTGGTGCCTATGTTCCACGCCAACGCCTGGGCGATCGGTTTCGTGGCCCCTCTCTGTGGCGCCAAGCTGGTGATGCCCGGCGCCAAGCTCGATGGCGCCAGCGTCTATGAATTGCTGGAGACCGAGAAGGTCACCTTCACCGCAGCGGTGCCGACGGTATGGCTGATGCTGCTCAATTATCTGCGCGAGACCAATCAGAAGCCCACCACGCTGAAGCGCGTCGCCATCGGCGGTTCGGCGGTGCCGGAGGCGGTGCTGCGCGCCTTCGAGGACGATTACGGCGTCGAGGTCATCCACGCCTGGGGCATGACCGAAATGAGCCCGATCGGCACCATCGGCAAGCTGCTGCCCGAGACGCTCGCGGCCGATCACGACACCCAGATCAAAACCAAGCTGAAGCAGGGCCGCGCGCTGTTTACGGTCGAGATGAAGATCGTCGACGATGAAGGCGTCGAGAAGCCGCACGACGGCAAGGCATTCGGGCGCCTCTTGGTGCGGGGCCCCGCGGTGGCGCGGGCTTATTTCCGCAATGCCGGCGCGCGCAATGACAAGGGCGAATGCCTGGAGCCGTGCGGTTTCTTCGACACCGGCGACGTCGCCACCATCGATCCGCTCGGCTACATGCAGATCACTGATCGGGCCAAGGACGTCATCAAGTCGGGCGGCGAGTGGATCAGCTCCATTGACGTCGAGAATATCGCGGTCGGCGCCGATGGCGTCGCCAACGCCGCGGTGATCGGGGTGGCGCATCCGAAATGGGACGAGCGGCCGCTGCTGATCATTGAGCCCAAGCCGGGCGCCAACCCCACCAAGGAGCAATTGCTCGCCTTCCTGGACGGCAAGATCGCCAAATGGTGGATGCCCGACGACGTCGTGTTCGTGGAGAAGATTCCGCTCGGCGCCACCGGCAAGATCAACAAGCTGGCGCTGCGCGAGACGTTCAAGGATTATCGCTTGCCGACGGCGCAGGCCGCGGAATAACGCTGGTTCGAACCGCAGCAGACACGGGGGTAGGGGACGCCCATGAGCATGCTTCGCGATGTCTCGGTGCGAGCTGCGCTTGTCGTCTCGCTGCTGTTGCCGCTCTATTTTTTGGTCGCCGCCCTCGGCACCAAGTTCGGCCTGTTCGACTGGACCTTCGGCTTCGGCGTGCTCACTTACGTGTGGGGCGCGCGGGTCATGCTCGGGGCCGCCGCGCTTGCGTTCGTCGCGGTGCTGCTTGCTTTCATGGTCGCGCCGCGGCGGGGCGTGGCTGCCGCTGTAATCGCGCTCGCGCTTCCGCTTGCTGGCCTGGGCTACGGCGTTTACGTCGGCGCGCAAGCGCGAGACATTCCGCCGATTCATGACATTTCCACCGACCTCGAAGACCCGCCGGGGTTTTCGCCGGCGGTGGTGGAAGCGCGCGCCGGCGTCGTCGCGAGCAATGGGCTCGACCTGTTGTCGAAGCGCACCGGCGATGGCCGCGCCTTCGTCGATCTGCAGCGCGAGGCCTATGGCGACGTCACCCATATCGTCACTGGCCTGGCGCCGGGGGTTGTGTACGACATGGCGCTTGCGTTGGCGCGGGAGCGGGGGTGGGCCATAGGGCGCGCCGACGCTGCAGACGGCGCGATCGAGGCAACCGACACCACGTTCTGGTTCGGCTTTACCGACGATATCGCCATCCGCATCCGTCCCGACGGCGAGGGCGCGCGCATCGACATGCGCTCGGTCAGCCGTGTCGGGCGCTCCGACCTGGGCGCCAACGCCGCCCGCATGCGCCCGTACCTCGCCGAGCTGCGCGCACGCATCCAGGCGGAAGAAAGCCGTTAGAGCTTTCGCGCCAGCCGCTCGGTTTCCGCTCTGGCGAGGCGGCGGCGGTCGGCGCGCATTTCGGCGAACAGCCAATCGATGAACGCCCGAACGGTCGCGTCGTCGCGATCCTCGCGGCGGCAGGCCACGAAATAAGCGCCGGCATCCATCGGCGGCAGCGTGAACGGGGCCACCAAGCGTCCGGCTGCGGGCGCTTCCCACACCAGCGGCAACAGCGCCAGCATCACGCCTCGGCCCTGGGCGGCGGCCTCTATGGCGGCGGGCATGTTGTCGAAGGTCAGCGTGCGTTTTGGGGCGAGGCCCGCAACGCCGGCGGCGGCGAGCCAGTCGGGCCAGCCTGCGCGCCCGACACTGAGGCCGATCAAAGTCGCTTGGGCGAGGTCGGCCGGGGTGTTGAGGTTTGCGGCCGTCTCCGGTGTGCAGAGTGGGGTGGCGCGCAGGTCGAGCAGCTTGCGCACGGCCAAGCCAACGCTGGGCGCGGGCACGTTCCGGATCGCCACGTCGGCCTCGCGTTTGGCGAGATCGGTCACCCGCGCCTCAGTGTCGATCACCAGCGAGAGGTCGGGATGGTCCGCCTCGAAGCGCGCGAGCCGCGCGGTGAGCCAGACGCTGGTGAACAGCGGCAGCGCCGCGATCCGCAGCACACGCGGTTGTCCGGCGCCGCGCGCCTCGATGAGCGCGCGCTCGATGTCGGCGAAGGCGCCGGTAAGCACGCTGCTCAGACGTTCACCGGCCGGCGTCAGGCGGATCTGGCGCACGCCGCGCTCAAACAAGGCCGCGCCGATCCAGGCCTCCAAAGCGCGGATCTGGTGGCTTACCGCCGAGGGCGTGACCCTCAATTCACCGGCCGCGTCGCGGAAACTGCCGCGCCGCGCGGCGATTACGAACGCGCGCAGGCTGGCGAGGGGTGGCGAGGAAGCCGGCATGGGTGAGCAGTATTCACGCGTGTGGCGCCGATCTCAAGCGGCCGCGCCGTCGAGCGGGGACTAGGCTCGCAGGCCATGGAGGTTTCGATGACATCTGCTGACCTTGCCCCGGCGCGCCCGACGCGATTGCGCCTCATCGGCTTGTGGCTCGCCACGCCAATGGCGCTGCTTCAAGCCGTCAACGCGGTGCGGGCGTTCGCTGATCCCGTGTCGTTCTCGGCTTACATGGGCGCGCCGCTGGTCGCGGCGGGAGACGGCGCCTGGGTGCTGATCTACGCGCTTCGAACCGGCTTCATCGCGCTTCTGCTGGCGGCGCTGATCGCGCGGCGCGACATCGCGGCGCTTAAATGGGTTGCGCTCGCCGCACTGATCATGCCGGCGGGCGACGCCTGGCTCGCTCATAGCGCCGGAGCGGAAAGCGCAATCGTCGTGCGCCACCTCGCCATCTTGGCATTTGTCGTGGTCGTTGGTGCGGTGTTCTGGCTCGCCGACCGGAAACCAGCGCGATGAGCGGGCCGCTTACTCGGATCGGGGCCTGGCTCGATGCATCGCATAGCGCCGCGCAGATGCGGCGCGTCAAAGAGGGATGGCCTGCGTCCGCGTCGCCGGGGGTGCGCTTCTACCGAAGCCCCAAAGTCCAGTATCGCTACCGCACTGCGGGGGCCGGGCGCACCATCGTGTTCACCGCCGATCCGCCGATGACGCTCGAAACCTATGACGAGCTGCTCGAAGTGTTTTCGCCGGCCTTTCGGGTGGTCATCGTCGAATTGCCGGCGATGGGGTTTTCCGCCGCCGACGCAGGCTACGGTTTCCGTTTTCGCGAGACCAACGACGACCTCGCGCATTTTCTGCACGCGGTTGCCGGCCCCGGCGCCATCTGGGCGTTCTCCTGCGTCGCCGGGCTTGCAGCCGTCGACCTCGCCGTCCGCGCTCCTGAATTGGCGTCGCATCTCGTGCTGATGCAGA
Source organism: uncultured Terricaulis sp. (assembly GCA_964575885.1). GTDB lineage: Bacteria > Pseudomonadota > Alphaproteobacteria > Caulobacterales > Aquidulcibacteraceae > Vitreimonas. The sequence continues at coordinate 7,340 of CAZNTI010000008.1, read as the reverse complement.
CCGGCGACGTCGATGCGTTCGCCGAATGGAAAGCTGGGCGCGATCCCAAGCGGGTGCTGGCGAGGCCTATCCTTGGCCAGCTGGCGATGCGGCAGGTCGCGCCCAAGCGCATGCCGGCCTGGTACGGCGTCTCGGTCGGGCGCAAGGACCGGATCGAAGGCTTTTGCCGCTGCGCAGAACGCTCGTTCGCGCACGGTGCGATGTGGTCGCTCGCCAGCGCCTATCAGATCTACATGAACGACATGGGCGCGCTCTCCGCGCCCAGCCAGCCCGTGCTGTCGATCTGGGGCGAGGCCGATCGCACCCACGACGCGCCTAACCGCCACTCGCTCAAGCGGCTGATCCCAGGCTTGCGCACAGTGAGCTTCGCCGACCTCGGGCATACGCCCGAACTCGAGGCGCCCGAGCGCGTGCTGCAGGCAGTGCAGGATTTCCTGGCAGAGGCGGGGGCGGGCAGGGCGTAGGCGCGCCGGCTTACGCCGCGAGCCGATACGTGCTGTCCACGCAAGGCCCCGCGCCATCGCAGGCGACGCGGCCGAGTTGCACCAGGCGCACCATGTGCGCCAGCACCGAGTGGCAGGCGGCCGGATGCAGGCGCGCGTCCACGTCGGCGTAGATCACCGACACCATCTCCTTGATCCGGGTGCGGCCGGCTTCCATCTGCGCCAGGATCTCGCGTTCGCGCTGTAGGCGGTGATCGAGATAGGCCTGCACGAAGCTGCGCACCTCGAGGCCGGTCTCGGCGCCGATCGGGGGCCCATGCGTTGGCCACAGCGTGTCAAAGCCGCGGTCGCGCACTTTTTCGAGGCTGTCGAGATAGGCGGTCATGTCGCCGTCGGGCGGACTGATCACGGTGGTGGACCAGCCCATGATGTGATCGCCGGGAAAGAGCGCGTTCTCTTCCACGAGTGCATAGGCCATGTGGTGGGAGGTGTGGCCGGGCGTGGAGACGGCTTCGATGGTCCAGCCCGGACCGTGGAATTTCTGGCCGTCCTCGACGGCGATGTCGGGGCGGAAATCGAGATCGTCGCCGGCTTCCATGCGCACTTCGGACTCGGTGGGCTTGAATGGGGCGCCGCTGGCGTAGACTTTGGCCCCGGTGCGTTCGGCCAGCGGGTGCGCGGCGGGGCTGTGATCCATGTGGCCGTGGGTGACGAAGATGTGGCTAACGCGTTCACCCTCCAGGGCCTGCAGCAAGGTTTCGAGATGAGCGACGTCGCCCGGACCCGGATCGATCACCGCGACCTCGCCACGGCCCACAATGTAGACGCCGGTACCCTTGAAGGTGAACGGGCCTGGATTGTTGGCCACCAGCCGCCGGATGAGCGGGCTCACCGGCGCCGCCGCGCCATAGGTGAAGTCCATGTCGCGGACGAACGGTATTTTGTAGCCCATTGGGCGCGCCCCCGCCTCAGTTATTGCCGCGCACGTAGGCCCGAAACGCCGCCGCAAGCAATCGCGTCGCTTGTAATTTGTCGGCCAGGTTGAGCGATATCGGCGGACCCATGTCGGTCTTGTTGGCGTCTACGATGAACAGGCGCCCGTCGGATCTGTCACGCAGCACGTCGACGCCTCCCCAATCCAAACCGATGCTGCGCGTGAAGGCGCCGACCTGCTCCAGTTCCGCGACGGAAAACACATCCTCGGGGCGCCGCAGCAGCACTTCGGTGTTCGTGTTGAGGAAACGCTTGGTTACGGGACGGCGCTTGATGAACACACAAACCGCCCGGCCGCCTACCGTGCAGGTGCGGAGATCGTCGACGAACTCAAGATCGGCGCTGCGGTTGTCGATCAGGCGTTGGTAGGCGCGGCCAGGAAGCGCCGGTGTCGGACACTGTACGATGCGCCCGTCATGGGCGGCGTTGATTTCCGATTTTTCCACAGCCAAGCCGGCATAGGCGGCGGGATCGACCGCAAGCGGGGTTCCGAACGCTTGTTCGCTGGCCCGCGCGACCAGGGATTTGGAGACATCCGTGCAGCCAAAATTGATCAAGCGCGCGCCCGGCTTGAGCCGCACCGGCGGCGCATTGGGGCTATAGGTCGCGTCCTCGAAGTGCATGACCACGTCGGCTTGGGCCGGGTCCTTGGCGAGCTTGGCCCCGGCGGCGCGCGCCACCGCCCAAATCAGATACCAGGGCCGGGCGCGCTCGGGCGTGAAGGCGATGGTGAAGGAGGGGCTCGCCGGCTCGATGCTCTGCGCCGCGAAAAAGTAGCGAAACCACGCGGTCACCTGGGCGATCACCGATGGCGAATATGGAACCAGCGCGCCGGTCTTGCGCACGCGCAAGCTGGTCAGGCCGAATTCGAAATCGCGCAGCCACACCGGGCCCGAGGTCTGAAACGCGTCGTCGGTCATTGGCGCTCCCGCGGCCCAAGCTTTGCTTCAAGCAGGCCCATGAACGCCGCTTTAGCCGTTTTCTTGTTCGCTCTGGATCGGGTGCGCACGATACTGCTCGCCTTGTCCCTGATCGTCTTACTGAAGACGGTCTGGCTGGTTGTTGCGGCGCCCGGCTAGGCTTTCGGCGCCAAGGTCTCAAGCGCCTCGCGCGCGCTTCTCAAATCATATCCCGCTGCGGCCGCCAGTCCGATGAGGTCTTCCGGCCGGCGCATGCCCGCGAGCGCCTGCGCCATCGCCCACGCCATTATTGAGCGCGTGCCGGTTCGGCAATAGGCCAACACAGGCGCAGGGACGGCTTCAAGGAGTAACGCGGTTTCTGCGACCGTGGCCGGCGAGGGGGCCCCAGAAAAGGGAATGACGTGGAATTCCAGGCCGGCGGCCTCCGCCGCCGCCCTGATTTCGCCTTCTTTGGGTTGCCCGGCGTCTTCGCCCTCTGGGCGGTTTTTCACGATGGTCCTGAAGCCCGCCGCCGCCGCTTGCGCGATATCGTCCACAGTGAGCTGAGGAGCCACCGCAAAGTCCGGCGTAACCGATCGAAACTTGGTCATCTCGTCCACGTTGACATGGCTTTCCAAGGAAGCAAGGTTCGCGTCACCGCAGCCCCTGAACGGCGCAGACAGGACGTGGGAATGCTCGCACAAGCCGTTCGGCGTTTCCTCGTCGCGATCCCCACGCTTCTGGCCATTGTCGCAGTCGCCTTTGTCCTGATGCACCTTGCGCCAGGCGGCCCGTTCACCAAGGAACGGCAGATGCCGCCTGAAATCGAGCGGCGCCTGCAAGAGAAGTATGGGCTCGATCTGCCCATTGGCGAGCAGCTGGCGCGCTATCTGGGCGATTTGGCGCAGGGCGACTTGGGTCCGTCGATGACCTACAAGGACAAGGACGTCATCGACATCATCGCCGAAGGGGCGCCCACCAGCGCGCTGCTCGGGGTCAGCGCCATGGTGCTGGCGTTGCTGGTCGGGGGCGGGCTCGGCGTTCTGGCGGCGCTGCGGCAGAACAAGGCGCAGGATTTCCTGGTCATGGCGCTGGCCATTGCCGGGGTCTGCCTGCCGCCGCTGGTCATCGGGCCGTTGCTGCAATTGCTTTTCGGCGTGCAGTGGGGGATTTTGCCGACGCAAGGGTTGCATCGAGACGAATTCGGCCTCGTCTACCTGTTGTTGCCGGTGCTGACCTTGTCGCTGCCGCTGGTGGCCATCATCTCGCGGCTGATGCGCGCCAGCATGATCGAGGCGCTGCGCTCCAACGCCATCCGCACCGCGCGCGCCAAGGGCCTGCCGGAAGCGCAAGTTATCCTGCGTCACGCTCTGCCGATCGCGCTATTGCCGATCGTCTCGTATGTGGGCCCCGCACTCGCCGGGGTTATGGCCGGCTCGTTCGTGGTCGAGACCGTGTTCGCGCTGCCGGGCATAGGCAAGCAATTCGTGCTGGCCGCACAACAGCGCGACTACACTCTCGTTATGGGCGTGGTGCTGGTCTATTCGTTTCTGATCATCCTGCTCAATCTCGCCGCGGATCTCATGTACCGCGTGCTCGACCCGAGGTCGCGAACCGCATGAGCGATGTGTTGCTAGACGAGCCGTTGCGGGCGCCGGGGGTGAAGGGACGCTCGCTTTGGGAGGACGCGCGCCGCCGCCTGATGCGCAACCCGGCGGCGGTCGCGAGCCTTTATGTCGTAGCCATCCTTGTGCTCCTGGCCGCTTTCGGGCCGTGGCTTTGGGTGCACGACTACGATGCGATCTATCAGGACCGCGTCACCATCGCGCCGACGCTGGAGCACCTGCATCTGCTCGGCACCGACACGCAGGGGCGCGATATGATCGCGCGTCTGCTTCTGGGCCTGCGGATATCGCTGCTGGTGGGGGTCGCGGCTACGCTGGTGGCGCTGAGCATCGGCGTCACCTGGGGGGCGGTTGCCGGATTCTTTCGCGGCTGGATCGACGAGGCGATGATGCGCTTTGTCGACGTACTTTACGCCATCCCGTTCATCTTTTTCGTGATCGTGCTTATGACGGTGGTGCAGTTCGACAGCCCGATGATGAACCTGCTGCTGATCTTCATGGCGATCGGCGCGGTGGAATGGCTGACGATGGCGCGCATCGTGCGCGGCCAAACCATCGCGCTTCGCAACAAGGAGTTCGTGGAAGCGGCGCGCGCGGCCGGGGCGCGCCCGCTAGACATCGTATTCCGCCACATCGTGCCCAACGTACTGGGGCCGGTTGTGGTGTTTGCGACCCTAAACATCCCGGTGATCATCCTTGCCGAGAGCTTTCTTTCGTTCATCGGCCTTGGGGTGCAGGAGCCGCTCACCTCGTTGGGACGCCTGATCAAGGAGGGCGCCGATCAAATGATCGCAGCGCCCTGGATGCTGATCGCGCCGGCGGTGGTGATGCTGATCACGCTCTTGGCGCTCAACTTCCTTGGCGACGGCCTGCGCGACGCGCTCGATCCGAAAGAACGTTAAAGCCGCTTATTGCACGCGGCGGACGCGGATGGCGGGTCCGCCGGCGTCGACCGACATGAGAAAGCTGCCGAGGCTCGCGCGCCGCACCGTGACCGAGCCGCCGGCGCGCGCGTTGCGCGCGTTCTCGTCGTCGATCTGCTGCCAGACCTGGCCGTTCGACATGGTGAACGTCGCGGGCCCATGGCGCTGCTGGCTCACACTGGTGATCTCCAGGCGCAGTTCGGCGACTTGGTCGATCACCTCGCCGCCGGCCCCCGCGCTTTCATAACGGCGGCCGAACAGCCTCGGAAGGCTGGGCAGCGAGAAGCCGAAGGCCTCGCGCTCGATGGCTTGAGCCTGCTGGCGGTCCACAGCGACCAGATTGCCGCTGCTCTGGGCTTCGCGGAGCCGCCCAACGGCGCGATCGTAGCATGCCAGGCGGTCGTCTTCGTCGCCGACATTGGCGCACGCGTAAACCTGATCGAGCACGCCGGGGGTAGGCGGGGGCGCCTCCTGTGCGAACGCCGGCGCGGCGGCTGCGATAATTCCAAGGCTGGCCAAGACCAAGCGCATAAAAGTCCCCTCCCGTCGGAAGCCGGATCATCTTAAACTGGTGGAAGAGTTTGTCAGCCGGCCATGGTGCCGGTCAGCAGCGGAGGCGCCGATGCCGTTCTGGACCAGCCGCAGAAGGTTGCTTGCGGGCGCGGGCGGGCTCACTGCTGCGGTGAGCGTCGCAGGCTGCGCCAACGGGCGCATAATCGGGCTGGATAAGGCGCGTATGTCGCTCGACATCGCCAACCAGGGCGAGCCGCTGTCGCTTGATCCCCACAAGGCTTCGGGAACGTGGGAAAACAACATTATCGGCAACATGATGGTGGGGCTCACCACCGAGGATAGCGGCGCGCGCGCCATTCCGGGGATGGCCGAACGCTGGGACACCAGCCCCGACGGGCTGACCTGGACGTTCTACCTGCGCCACGCGCAATGGTCGGACGGGACCGCGTGCAACGCGCACGATTTCCAGTTCGCGTTTCGGCGCATCCTCGATCCCGCCAACGAGGCTGAGTACGCAGCCGTGCTCTACGCCATCAAGAACGCCGAGGCGGTCAATAGCGGGCGCATGCGGCCCGATCAAATCGGAGTGCGCGCGATTGACGATCTTACGCTCGAGATTCAGCTGGAGTACCCGGCGCCCTACTTGCCGCAATTGCTAAAGCACTACACGGCGTTTCCGGTGCCCAAACATTTGGTCGAGCGCCACGGCGACGACTGGGTGCATCCCTCCAACATCGCCGTCAACGGCGCATTCAAGCTGGTGAAGTGGTGGTCGAACTACATCGTCCACCTGGAGCGCAATCCGTTCTTTTTCGACGCCGATAACGTCGTCTTCGAGCACCTCTATTTCTACCCCTCCGTCGATGTGAACGCTGCTGCGCGCAAGGTGATGGCGGGCGAAGCGGGCTGGTCGACGCGGTTTCCGTCCAATCAGGTCGAAGAGCTCAACCGGCGCCTGCCCGGCTATGTTCACGTCGCGCCTTTTCTCACTTGCAATTACTTCTCTTTCAATATCACGCGCCCGCCCTTCAATGACACGCGCGTTCGCCAGGCGCTCTCGATGGCCTACGAACGCGAATTCGTTGCCGGCCAAATCTACCGAACCGGCGAACAGCCGGCGTTCTCGCTGGTGCCGCCGGGGGTTTCGAACTATCCCGGCGGACCCCGCTATCGCTGGGCCGAGCTGCCGCTGGAGCGGCGCCGCGCTGATGCCGTGGCGCTGCTGCGCGCGGCGGGCTACGGGCCCAACAATCCGCTGCGCTTCGAGTTCTCGCACCGCAACACCAGCGACAATCCGCGCGTTGCGGTGGTGGTGCAGGACAGCTGGCGGCGCATTGCGCCGTGGGTCACCGTGGAACTGCGCGGGGTGGAAACGCAAACCCATTACGCCAACCTGCGTGCTAAAAATTTCATGGTCGGCGACGGGGCCTGGGTGGGCGATTTCAACGACGCCAAGAACTTCCTGTTCCTGATGGAAACCCGTACCGGCCCGCAGAATTATTCCGGTTATTCCAACAGCGCCTACGATGCGCTGGTGGCGGCGTCAGATCTTGAGCAGAATGTCGAGCGCCGCGGCGAGATGATGGCGCGCGCCGAGCAGATGATGCTCGACGATGCGCCGGTCTGCACCAGCGTGTTCATGAATTCCACCAATCTCGTGCATCCCGATCTCACCGGCTACGCCGACAACGTCGAAGATATCCACCGTGCGCGCTGGTTCGGCGTCAGGGCCTAGCGGCAGTGGCCGCTGTCTGCGGCGGCGCATCGCGACGCAGATGCATGTCTAGAAAATCGAGGAACATCGCCCAGTCGGTGGGCGTCACGCCGTGAAGGCCGGGCCGCGTGAAGTAGGCGATGCGCGCCTCCATGTTGGGCGCGCGCATGCCCTCCTGGGCCATGCCGCTTGCGCCATAGAGCGCATACGCTGGGCCTGCGGCTTCCGCC
>CAZNTI010000007.1:0-19445 GCA_964575885.1 uncultured Terricaulis sp. | reverse complement strand
TGCTGGAGCGGATCGAAGACGTCGATACCGGCACGGTACTGGTGGAGGAGCTCAACGTCGCCATTCCTTCGGAGCGGATTGCGCAGGCCAAGGTGGCCGCCGCGGCGCTGGGCGATGCGGTCTACACGAAGCTGCCGTTCGTGACGGGCATGCGGCCTGCTTCCGAAGACCTGGTCGACCTGGTGCTCAACCGCACCTGGCGGCCGGCGCTATCGGTCACCGGGCTCGCCGGCGCCCCGCCCCCGGCCAATGCCGGCAACGTGCTGCGCCCATTCACCGAGGCGAAGCTTTCGATGCGGCTGCCCCCGACGGTGGACGCCAAGCAGGCCTCAGCGCGGCTCAAGCAAGTGCTGGAGGCCGATCCTCCCTACGGCGCGCGCGTGAAATTCACCTACGAGGAGCCTGGCTCGGGCTGGAACGCGCCGAAGACAGCGCCCTGGCTGGAAACGGCCCTGAACGCCGCCTCTAAGGCTGCGTTCGGCCAGCCGATGGCGATGCTGGGCGAAGGCGGATCGATCCCCTTCATGGGCATGCTCGGCGCCAAGTTTCCGAACGCGCAGTTCGTCGTGACCGGGGTTCTGGGGCCGCACTCGAACGCGCATGGGCCAAACGAATTCCTGCACATTCCCACCGGCAAACGCATCACTGAAGTGGTGGCGCACGTGTTGGCGGCGCACTTGGCGCGCTAGTTCATCGCACGCTTTCACATATTTGTACGGGATTAGTCGAGAAGCGGTGGGCCTGCGCGGCGAAGCGCGTCGCGAATTGCGCGAGGCTAGGCGGCGCCGCTAGCGCGCCGCTGCGCTGTCGTCGGCGCCGTTGCGCCGGCTCGCGTCGCGGGGCGCAGTTTCGCCAGACGCATCACTGTCGCGGCGAGTACGTCGCGATCAGCGGGTTTGACCATGTGCTCGGCGGCGCCCAGCGAAAGCGCGTGGGCGCGATCCTCGTTGACCGAGAGCACCACCACGGGGATGTCTTGGGTCTTGGGATCGTGTTTGAGGCTCTGCAGAACGCGCCAGCCGGAGCGATCGGGCAGATAGATGTCGAGCAGAATGAGCGCTGGCGCTTTGGTGCGCGCCAGCGTCAGCCCGGCCTCGCCGCCGCCGACGCCCTGCACCGCAAAGCCCGCGCGTGTCAGCGCGCGCGCGGCGAGTTCGCGGGCGTCGGGCTCATCTTCGATCACCAGCACCAGGGGCGCATCGGCGGCGCCCTTGACGTCGTCAACCTTGGCGGCAGCGCCTAAAGCGGCGGCGGCGTCGGCGAAGTCGATCGGCACGTGTAGCGTGAACTCTGAGCCCTGGCCGAGCGTGCTTATGACGCTAACGTCGCCGCCAAGCAGCTGCGCCAGCCGCCGCGTGATGGTTAGGCCAAGGCCGGTGCCGCCGTATTGCTGCGTGATGGTGGGATCGGCCTGCACAAACGGCTGAAACAGCCGAGTCATGTGCTCGCTAGACATGCCGATGCCGGTGTCGCGGACAGTGATGAAGAATTGCGCGACGCCGTCGTGCGCCCGCCGTTCGAGCACCACTTCGATTTCGCCGTCGCGCGTGAACTTGGCGGCGTTGGACAACAGATTGAGCACGCACTGGCGCAGCTTCATGGCGTCGGTGTGGGCAGCGGCGTCGTCGACGCAGTGCAGCGTCAGCCGATTGCGGTTCTGCTCGGCCAGAGGGCGAATGGTTTCGATGAGATCGTCGAGCAGATCGCCCGCGTCGAACGCGGCTGCACTCACATCCATGCGTCCGGCTTCGATTTTAGAAAGGTCGAGAATCTCGTTGATCAGCGCCAGCAGGTGCTTGGCGGCGGTCAAGATGCGCTGCAGGTCCTGCACGGCGGCGGTGTCGGCGCTGTCCTCGGCGTCCTCCTGCAGCATCTCGGCATAGCCGATGATGGCGTTAAGAGGCGTGCGCAGTTCGTGGCTCATGTTGGCGAGAAACTGCGACTTCGCGAGATTTGCGCTCTCGGCTGCGTGGCGCGCGCGCGCCAGCGCATCGACGTTGCCATGCAACGTCGCACCGCGCTCCGCCAGCATCCGCAGCGCCTGTCTCAGGTCGGAGGGCAGCGCTTCGCCTGTTTGCGGCAACGGCGTGGACAATTCATTGGCCAGCGTCTTTAGCGCTTCGTGTTGCAGCGCCAGCGCCGCGATCGCGTCGGCCAGCGCGGCCTCGCCGGCGGCGTCAGCGCGCGCTCGGGTCAGGCAGGTCAGCCGCAAGGGCTGGCCGTCAGGCGCAGTGCGGAGGAAGGCCTGGTGAGCCAGAGTGAGACGGGCGCCGTCTGCGCCGTCGGCCTCGTGTTCTAAGGTGATGAGCCGGGTTGGACCGTGCGCCGGCGCGAACGCCTCGCGGGCGTGGGCGCGGCCTTGCGGCGTTGCAAATCCGCCGCTCACGACGTCCTCGAAACGCAAGGGCGCGGCGAGTATCGCCGACAGCTTCTCAACGCCAAAAAGGCGTCCGCGCGTATAGTCGATCTCCCAGGCGATAGCGTCGTCGCCACTCATGTTGGCGATCCGCAGCCATTCGCGATCCTGGGCGCGCAGGTGCGCGGCGCGATAAGCATGATGGAGCGTTGCAGCAAAGACGTAGGCGCCCGCGGCCCCAAACGCGAGCACGGCCACGACGCCGGCGTCGGCGATGAACGCGGCCCCCACTACGGCATAGGGAAGGGCGCTTATCAGAGCGTGCACGCGGCCGCGTTGGGCGGAGAGACCTGCATGCGCGGCGAGCGCGCACAGCAAGGCGGCGGCGAGCGCAACGCCTGCGTCTCCGCCCGCGAACCAAGCGGTCGCGGGCGCGACGGCCAAGCTTGCGTTGCGCAGCAGGTCCAGCGGCAGCGCAGCGCCTTTGGCGGCGCGCGCTGCGACCGCTTTCGCCGATTCCTCGATCAGCAGCGCCATGCCCAACCAGATCGCGGCCATCGGCGCGCCCGCGGTCAGTGCGAGCGCTGCGCTCACGAGCGCTAACAGATAGTAATTCGCGCGCGCGCCGAAGACTTCAGCTAAAGCGCGCTCGGCCGCCGCTTGATTGATGAAGTGTTGCACGCCGCGCCCCAATGGCTAATTTCGCGCTAAGCTTAGCGGCGCTCTGTAAAGTAAGGGTTCGTGATTGCTGATTTGCTGCATGTAAAGCGCGAGCATCGTGGTGAATGAATGCTTTCGAACGGATTGGGTGAAGCGTTGATGAACTTTCGTTCCGACAATACTGCGCCGGCGGCGCCGGAGATGTTGGCGGCGTTGGGCCGCGCCAACGAGGGCGCTGCGGCCGCTTATGGCGAGGACGCCTGGTCGCGTCAGCTGGACGCGGCGTTCGGAGCGCTGTTCGGCTGCGAGGTGCGGGTGTTCACGGTCGCCACAGGCACCGCCGCCAACGCGATTGCGCTCGCGGCGCTGACGCCGCCTTGGGGTGCGGTAGTCTGCCACGGCGAAGCGCATATCGCTTGCGACGAAGGCGGCGCCCCGGAATTCTATACGAACGGCGCAAAGCTGACCCTCGTCGAAGGCGCGGCGGCGAAGGTGTCGCCACAGGCGATTGCCGGCGCGGTTGCCCGGCACGGGCGCGGCATCCACTCGGTGTTGCCCTCGGCGCTCTCGATTTCGCAGACGAGCGAGCGCGGCGCCGTCTACACGCCAGGCGAAGTGGCCGCGCTAGGTGCGGCCGCGCGCGATGCCGGGCTTGGTTTTCACATGGATGGCGCGCGTTTCGCCAACGCAATTGCGGCGCTCGGGTGTGCGCCCTCGGATGTCACCTGGCGCGGCGGCGTCGACGTGCTTTCGTTCGGAGCCACGAAGAACGGCGCGCTCGCTGCTGAAGCGATCGTGGCGTTCGATGTTGAGCGCGGCGAGCAGATCGCACGGCGGCGCAAAAGAGGCGGGCACCTGCTGTGCAAGGGTCGCTACGCCGCCGCGCAATTGCTGGCCTACGTGGAGGATGGATTCTGGTTGAAGCAGGCCGCGCGCGCCAACGCGCTGGCGCGGGCGCTGGGTGCGACGGCAGGGCCGCTGCTCTCGGCGCCGGTAGAGAGCAATCAGGTGTTCATCAAGCCGGGGCAGGCGGCGCTGGCGGCGCTGCGCGCGGCGGGCGCCGAGTTCTACGATTGGGGACCGGAGGGATCCGGCGAGGCGCGCCTGGTGGTGTCCTGGAACCAGGCGGAGTCCGATATTGAAGCGATGGGAGCGCTGCTCAGTTCGCTTTGAGGCTGTGGCCAGCTGCGGTCAGCACCCGCATGCCCGCCGCCTCGCGATCGCCTGCGCGCGACGAGACGCCGTGCGCGGTCTTCGACCAATGATGCGGCCGCCAGAGAAAGTCGAACACTGCCCGCGCGGCGGCGAAGGTCGCCAGCGGCCAGTAGAACGGCATCGTGAGCGCGGCGCGCACGTGGCTCGGCGTGCGGGTCAGTACGCTGGCGCTCAGCGCTGCGAACACCGCCACGCAATAACCCGTCAGCGCTAGCGTGAGATCGACGGGCGCGAGGTTGTAGTCGGAAAGCGCGGCCACTAGCACAATGAACGCGAGCGGCAGGTGCACGAAGGCGGCGGCAAGTCCTCCGCCGAGCACAAGCTGCATAAACAAAAAGCCTGCAAAGCCGAGGTCGGCGGCGGTGCGCAGCGGGTTTCGCATCAGCACCAGGTAAGTGTGCAAATGGCCCTTGATCCAGCGTGCGCGCTGATTGAACCAGGCCCCAAAGGTGATTGGCGCCTCTTCCCAGGTCGGCGGTGAAATCACGCCGACGGCGTAGCCGTCGCGTGCAAGCCGGAAGCCCAAATCGGCGTCTTCTGTGACGTTGTGCGGATCCCAGCCGCCGCTGGCGCGCAGCACCGCGGTGCGGAAGTGGTTGCTGGATCCGCCGAGCGGAAGCGGCAGGCCGAGACGGGCGAGCAGCGGCAGTATCTCTTGGAACTGGATCGCGTACTCGGCCGCGAATTGGCGTGCGATCCATGCGGACTCGGCGTTGTCGATGGCCAGCGGCGCCTGAACGCAGGCAAGCTGCGCGCCGCCGTCCTCGAAGGCGGCGAGCGCTGCACGCAATTGCTGCGGATGCGGGCGATCCTCGGCGTCATAGACGACCACGTACTCGCCTCGGGCAAGCGCCAGCGCCGCGTTGAGCGCCTTGGGCTTGGTGCGCGGCGCGGCTGGGGGCACAACCACGATTTCGATGTCGCGCGCGCTCGCCGCTGCTTGCGCCGCTGCGAGAGTTTCAGCGTCGTCTCCCTCTACAATAAACTTAATGTCGCGCGCGTGGGGGGGATAATCCAGCCGCGCCAAGGCATTGGCCAGATCAGACACGACATTCGCTTCGCGATAGAGTGGGCAAAGCACGGTGTAGGTGGGCCAATGCGCGGGGCTCGCCAGGCGCGACTTGAGTTGCTGCAGGTTGGCGGCCGCGATTAGGCGAAGCACTATGGCGGCGGCAAAGACCAGCGCCGCAGTTGCATGCAGGGCCGTCAAGGTCAGCGCTGGCGCCTGCCATGCGGCCCAGGCGAACGCGGCGGTCAAAAGCAGAATGCCAATGAATTGCGTAACATGCAGGCGGCGCCTGGCGGAGCGCAGTGGAAAGGCGCGATGAAAACCGTTTATTGCGTGATCGAGGGTCGCCGCATCGACTGTCGTAGTCGCGGCGCGCAAGCCGTCCGCCCGCGCTCTTGCCCCATCCATGCAACAGGGGATTGTGTCTGGCGCGCGTTTTGTACAACCAATCTAGAGTAGCAATCCAGAGTAGAGTCCGAATGCGCCGAGCGCTTCGGCGCGCGAACCGCTATAGCTCGTGCTGCAAAAGCTGGAGGAGTTCGTGACGGAAAGTGCGTTTGAAACAACGTTGTCGCGGATCGCGTCGCACGCGGCGGGGTTCAGAGACAATGCCGGTCGTCGCCTGCAGCGGCCAGAACTTGGCTACGACGAAATGCTGCAACGCTTCGAAGCGCCGACCCCTGAAGCCGGCGCCGAAATCGATGCCGTCATCGCCGAGCTGATTGAGCGCGCTGAGCCGGGCCTTGCAGCCATGGTTGGCCCGCGCTTTTTCGGTTGGGTGATAGGGGGCACTGCGCCGGCCGGGATGGCCGCCGACTGGCTCGTTTCTGCCTGGGGCCAGAACACCGGCAACAACGCCGCAACTCCGGCGGCGTCAGCGGTCGAAGCCGTGGCCGCCCGTTGGCTGCTCGATCTGCTTGATCTGCCGCGTGAAAGTTCCGTGGGCTTCGTCACCGGCGCGACCATGGCGAACTTTACCGGACTGGCGGCGGCGCGTAGCGAGGTGCTGCGGCGCGCGGGCTGGGATTGCGAGGCTAACGGCCTGTTCGGGGCCCCGCCTATACAGGTCGTGCTTGGCGAGGACGCGCACTCGACGGTGTTTTCTGCGCTGCGCTATTTGGGTTTGGGCGACAACCGCGTAATCCGAGTGGCGGTCGATGCCAACGGGCGCATGCGCGAAGACGCATTCGCGAACGCCATGCGCGGGCTTTCGGGGCCGATCATCGCCATCGCGCAAGCGGGTCATATCCATTCCGGCGCGTTCGATCCGTTCGCTTGGCTCGCCGACATTGCCCACGATGCAAAGGCGTGGCTTCACGTTGATGGCGCGTTCGGCTTGTGGGCGCGCGCGGCGCCGGACCGCGCCCATCTCGCCGCCGGCGTGGAGCTCGCGGATTCGTGGGCCACCGACGGCCACAAATGGCTCCAGACTCCTCACGATTGCGGCTACGTTATTGTCCGCGACCGGGCTGCCCATCATCGCGCCATGCGCATCGCGGCAAGCTACCTGCCGGCTGGCGATCTTGCCCATCCTGCCGATTATGTGCCCGAACTGTCGCGCCGCGCGCGCGGGTTTGCGACCTGGGCGATGATCAAGGCGCTCGGCCGCGACGGGATCGCGCAAATGGTGAGCCGGCATTGTTCGCTGGCGCAGCAAATGGCTGAGCACCTGGCGAGGGCCCCCGATGTCGAAATCATGAACGACGTGGTGCTGAACCAGCTCGCCGTGCGCTTCGGGACCGACCTCGACGGCGCCCGCGCCGATGCGCTCACTGAGCGGATGATGGAGCGGGTGCAGCGGCAGGGGGTCTGCTTCGTCGCTGGCGCGCTCTGGCGCGGGCGCCAGATCATGCGCGTGTCGGTGATCGGCGCGGGAACGACGGCTGAGGACATCGCGGTGAGCGCGGACGCCATCCTGAGCGCCTGGCGGGCCGAACGCGGCGCCAACGAACCGTCATAGTCAGCGAGGCGAATGTCACGCCGCCTTCAAAGTACCCCCATTGCGCGCGCGCTTTATGACGATTTCGGGCGAGGGGGTTCGCCCGTCGTCATCGGAGTGTAGCTCTTCGTGTTCGAGGGGACGTCTGTGTGACACTTCGCCCCCAACAGACCAAATTGCGAGCGGGGCTCGCGCTGCAGGCGCAGGCCGACGGGCGTTCGTGAGGCGATGGCCGTGAAGCTTTCTCCTCCGATTTGTGGGCGCCGTTCAGAACGTCGTTCGGACTACGCTCACAGTTTGCGCTATGGGAGTACGCCAACGGGAGCGGCAAAATGGTTGAGTCCCGCAAGCGCCTGGCGACGATTCTCTCCCTCGATGTCGCGGGGTATTCGCGCGCCGCTGAGCGCGACGACGAGGCCGCGGCGGGGGCCGTGCGGGCGTTGCGCGCCGCAATCGCCGAGATTGCGGTCTCGTTCAACGGGCGCATTTTCAACACCGCCGGCGACGGTTTCATGCTGGAGTTTCCCTCCGCCGCCTCCGGCGTGCAGGCAGCACAAGCGCTGCTCGCGGCCGGCACGTCAGATGCGCCGCTGCCGCGCATGCGCATTGGGCTTCACCTCGGCGACGTCATCGCAGAGGACGGCGGCGACCTTCTGGGACATGGAGTTAACGTTGCGGCGCGGCTGCAAGCCTTGGCCGAGCCTGGGACCGCCATCGTCAGCGAGGCAGTGCGGGCGCAAGTGCGTGACGCCGACGACATCCCGTTCGTGCCTTTGGGGCGCGTGCGGCTCGACAAGATGAACGAGCGGCTCGCTGTCTACGCCTTGAGCCCTGGCGGCCCGGTGCGGTTCAGCGGTATCAGTCGCCGCCGTTTCACGCGCGCGGCGCTGATCAGCGGCTTGGCGGCGACGCCGCTGGCGGGCCTGGCCGGCTGGTGGTGGTTGCAGCGTCCGCGCGGCGCGCAGGCCGGCACGCTCACCTTGGCGGTGCTCCCGTTCGACGATCTTGGCGGCGGTCCTGCCTATCTCGCCCAAGGCCTGCCGCGCGCGCTGCGCGATCGCTTGGCGCGCGTGCGCGGGCTGCGCGTTATCGCCGACACCGCCTCGTTCTCGGTGGCGCGCGAGACCGATGACATCGGCGAGATCGCTGAACGGCTGGGCGCCGACCTCCTGGTCGGCGGGTCCCTGCAGGTGGACGGCGCGTCCGTGCAGGCCAGCGCCGACCTTGTGGATCGCGCAGGGGCTTTGGCTTGGACCGCGCAGCAAGAGGGTTCGATCGAGGACTTTGGCGCTGTTGAATATGCCATCTCCGCGGCGCTGATCGAGCATCTGATCCAGGTTCTCGGACCCGACCGCATCGAAGCCACGCTGCCCGCCGCCCCGATCGACCCGGTCGTCTACCGGATGCTCCTGGAGGCGCGCGAGATCGGATTTGAAGCAGTCGCGGCTGGGATGTCGTCGCCGGAGGCGCCGGTCGCGGTGTGGCGTCGGCGGGAGCGCATCTATCGCGAGGTGTTGGAGCGCGACCCGGGCAACGCCGAGGCTCTTGCTCAATTGGCGAGAATGGCGGAGCGCGGTCAGCTGTCGGAGACGAACAACACGACGCTCTTCGAGCGCTGGGAACTTGCAGCCGCTTATTATCGCCGTGCTTTGCAAGATGATCCCAACAACTCGGCGGCATTGTCAGGCATTGGCGAACTCTATCGCCGCTTTGAGTGGCGCTGGGCCGAGAGCGAAAACACCTTTCAACGCGCCATCGCCATCGATCCGAACGCGCCCGAAACCCGGATGTTTTACGCCTATCTGCTTTCAACGCTCGGCCGCTGCGTCGAAGCGCTTGCGCAGGCGGAAACGGCCATCGCGCTGGAGCCCGGCTTTGTCGGTCGTCGTGTGGCGAAAC
Source organism: uncultured Terricaulis sp. (assembly GCA_964575885.1). Classification (GTDB taxonomy): domain Bacteria; phylum Pseudomonadota; class Alphaproteobacteria; order Caulobacterales; family Aquidulcibacteraceae; genus Vitreimonas. The sequence goes on along the minus strand of CAZNTI010000007.1, from coordinate 10,367 downwards.
CTCGGATCCTGAAGGGCTTGGGGCGCCACGCAGAGGCTGACGCACTGTATCGGCAAGAATTGGCTGCTGCACCCGCCAGTGTCTTCCTGTTGCGTGAGGTGTTTTGGACCTTGCTGACGAGGCGCGACCGAGATGGTCTTCTGCGACTGGCTGCGCACGTGCGTGACGATCTATGGTCGGGCGCCCCGCCAGAGGCTGTGGCACAAGCGATCGAACGCATCGGCTTCGGGGCGGACGCCCTGGAGGGCGATACTACCGCCTTGGCGAGGGCGATCGACGCAGAGATTGCCGCATTCGATCTGATCGATCCCAGGGTCGCGCCCTACGTCCAAAGCCGCCAGAACAATGATCTCGTTTTTGGCTTGGCCGTGGAGGCGGCGGCCACCGGCAATGTCGACAAGACGCTGGACTTGCTCGAGCGCGCGCTCGGGCTGCGCTCGATCTACATTCCCGAAGTATTGCCTCACGGGCCCCACGAATTTCCGCCGGAGATCCGCAATCACCCGCGCTACCAGTCGATTTGGCGGCGCGATCCAGCGCTGGCGCAGCTTGCGGAGCTGCGGCGTCAAGCGCTCCGCGACGGCCAGATGGCAGCGAGAGCCGAGTAGAGTATCGACGCCGACGGACCCCCGCGGCCTTGTCGCCCATCAACGCGTCGCCAAGCCCCTGCGCAGCAGCGCACTGGTTTCCCGAACGCCGTAAACGGCGGCGAATTGTCCAAAACGCGGGCCGCTCTCGACGCCGAACAGCACCTCGTAAAGCGCCTTGAACCAGTCGCGCAACGGTTCGAAGCCGTGCGCCTTGCCGACCTCATATACCTGGTTCTGGATCGCTTCACCGTCATGCGTCTCCGGCGCCAGCGCATCGAGGCGGGCTATCAAATCTTCGAACGCGGCGCGTTCCTTGTCTGTTGCGGCGCGGAATTTTTTCGTGGGTTTCACGAAGTCGGTGAAGTAGCGGATTGCGTAGCCGCACAGCGTATCGAGGAACGGATGCGTCGCAGGCGTGACGCCCGGGGCGTATTTGGCGATGAATGCCCACAACAAATCCTTGGTGTCAGCGTTCGACGCCGACACCAGGTTCATCAGCAGCGCAAAAGAAATCGGCGTAAGATCCCGCGGGGGGCGCCCGGCATGGATGTGCCAAGCCGGGTTTTCCAATTGCTCGGCCAGATTCTGGCCGTGGTAGGCCTCGACATAGGACAAATACTCATCGACCGCCTTCGGGATGACGTCAAAATAGAGCTTCTTGGCGGTTCGCGGTTTCTGGAAGTTGTACAGCGACAGGCTCTCTGGCGCGGCGTAAGCGAGCCATTGCTCGACGCTGATGCCGTTGCCTTTGGTCTTCGAAATCTTCTCGCCGTTCTGATCCAGAAAAAGCTCGTAGACATAGTTCACCGGCGGGGTGACGCCTAAGGTCTGGCAGATGCGCGCATAGACGCCTTGGTTCGGCTGGTGGTCCTTGCCGAACATTTCGAAATCGACGCCGAGCGCTGCCCAGCGCATGCCGAAATCGGGCTTCCACTGCATCTTGGCGTGACCGCCGGTCACTGGCTGGGTGATCTCGCGGCCATCCTCGTCCTCGAACGTGATCGTGCCGGCCTTAGCGTCGATCGCTTTCATCGGAACGTAAAGCACGCGACCGCTGCTCGGGCTGATCGGCAGGAACGGGCTGTACGTTTGCCGGCGCTCTTCGCCCAAGGTCGGCAGCATGATCGCCATGATCTCGTCGTAGCGTTCGAGCGCGTGCAACAGCGTGGCGTCGAACGCGCCGGATTTATAGAGCTCGGTCGCAGACTTGAATTCGTATTCGAAGCCGAAGCTGTCCAGGAACGCGCAGAGCCGCGCGTTGTTGTGATGGGCGAAACTCTGGTGGGTGCCGAACGGGTCGGGCACGTCGCTCAGCGGCCGCTGCAAATAGGGGACGAGACTTGCGGGACTGGGAATGTTGTCGGGAATCTTGCGCATGCCGTCCATATCGTCGGACACGCAGATGATTTTCGACGGGATCTTGTCGTCGGTCAGCGCCCGGAAGGCGTTCCGCACCATCGAGGTGCGCACGACTTCACCGAATGTGCCGATGTGGGGCAGGCCGGAGGGGCCGTAGCCGGTCTCGAAGATCACTACGTCCTTGGGCGCCTTGTTGTAGCGCTCAAGCACGAGACGGGCCTGTTCGAAGGGCCAAGCCTTGGCGCCGGCGGCGAGGGTTGCGAGTTCTGACATGCGTGATTCCAACCATGGACGCCGCCGCACTCGCCCGCAACTTTTGCCGCGCTCTGCTACTCTGCAGTCGGACGGTCGCGCCGGTTGACTAAGCGGTCCCTCAGCCGCCCCAGCGCGGCGCGCCGTCCCGCCAAGACCGACCAGCCGAGCACGCCCGCCGCCACCCACATGAAGCCCTCAAGCAAGAGCGCCCCGACGGTCACCAGAGCTGTCCAAACCGCGATCGAGGGCTCAAAGAAGAAATAGCTGATCGCCACTGCCGCCCAAGCCGCAACCACCAGCGCACCTGCCGCGGCCAGTATGAGCCACTTTACCTTCATCGCATCCTCCAACGCCCGGGTTCTGCTGTGTGCAGCCGCGAAGCGGGGAAACGGATGCGGAGGGCTTTGCGCTCTTTCGCGGAGCGGGGCTAAAATGCCGGATGCGTCATCTGATCCTGCTGCGCCACGCCAAAGCCGTGCGGGCGCACGAAGCACCGAGCGACAAAGCGCGCGAACTGACCCCACGCGGGCGCCGTGAGGCCGCCGCCGCCGGCGCCGCGATCGAGGACGCCGGCCTCAAGCCGACCCTGGCGCTGGTGTCGGCCTCGCAGCGCACGCGCGAGACGGCCGCCTTCGGACTGCAGAATTTTCACCTCGAAATCCGCCACGAAGAGGCGCTTTATCACGCCGCCCCGGAAGGCATCTGGGATGCGTTCGCGGATGCGGACGCCGAGCGTGTCATCATCGTGGCGCACAATCCGGGGCTTGGAGAACTGGTGGGGATGCTGGTGCGCCAGGCGCACGACGGCTCAAAGCTCGCGCGCGAGTTCGCCGGCAATTTCCCAACCGCCGCGTTCGCGGCGTTTGAAATCAGGGGTGATCTGCTGCGCGCGGCGGGGCCTACTCTGATCGCCGCATGGCGCCCGGAACGTGAGCGCGACGACGACTGAGGCGCGCCTCGCTTGCGGGAGACGCGCCTCAGAAAGCTAGAAGCTGATTGCGGAACCGCCGGAAGCGTCGATCACTTGGCCGGTGGTCCAGCCGCCGCCGGCGCCGGCGATGGCCAGCGCCAGGTTGGCGATGTCCTGCGGTTCGCCGATGCGCTTCAGCGCCTGTCTCTCAAGCACGAAGTCCGGGCCCCCCGAGAGCATCGGATCGGACATGTCGGTGCGGATGACGCCGGGTGCGATCGCGTTCACGGTGATGTTGCGTGGCGCGAGGTGGCCGGCGAGCGAGCGGGTAAAGCTGTCGACCCAGCCTTTGGTGGCGCTGTAGGCCAGCGCTGAGGGATGTCGAGCCACTATAACGTCTTGCGGCGCGCGGGTCTGGTCCGCTCGGAACGGCGCGGGGTCGAGGCGATCAACACGTTGCGGCGGCAGGACGTGGAAAAGAGATTTCCCGGCGTACTGGCGGCGGTTCTTGCGGCGGAGGACTAAGCGCGTCGAGGCTATTGGCTCGCCCACACCACGCGGGCGATCCAGTCGATGCTGGCCGCGGGCATTTCGCGCGCGGGGTAGGCGGAGTTGAGCGAGATCAGCTCGACGGTTTGTTCGTTACGGCGGCCGAGCACCTTGGCCATTACCTCGCCGTCGCGGGTGCGCACGATCACGCGGTCCCCGCGGCGCACCGGGGCGCCTGGCTGCACGATCACCACATCGCCGGCGCGGTAACTGGGCTCCATGGAATCACCGGCGATTTCGAGTGCGTAAACCGGCTCTTCCCCGAGGTCGGGAAAGCGCACCGTTTCATCGGCGCCGACGGGGAAGCCGGACTCGTCGAAAAACCCGTCCGCGCCGGCGCGGGCCATACCGACAATTGGGATGGCGCGGCCGCTCCCGAGTTTTCCAGCCACCAGCGCCGCGAATTCATCCCACGTGGTTTCAGCGGCGATGAGCGCGCGGGAGATGCTTTCGGTTGAAGGCCAGCGCGGCTTGCCGTCGGGGGCTTGGCGCTTGGAGCGGTTGAACGTGGTTGGATCGAGCCCCGCGGCGCGGGCGAGAGCGGACGCCGACAATCCGCGGCGCTCGGCGAGAGCGTCTATGGCGCGCCAGATTTGGCTGTGCTGCATAGGACATTATTAAAAGACTCTGCAGGAATTTCAACCCATCTCTAGGAAGATATTCCTGATTGCAGAACTGAGAGAGAACAACCTTGGGTAGTAGCGCTTGAGCGCCCTTCACGATCTCGCCGCCGCCGTCCTGCGGCTGGCCGATCCAGAGCGCGCGCACGAGGCGTCGCTGCTCGGGCTCCGCGCCGGATTGGGGGCCCGGAGACGCGGCGACCGGTTCGTGCGGCTGCGCACCACGCTGGCAGGGCTTGATCTGCCCAATCCGATCGGCCTCGCGGCCGGTTACGATAAAAACGCGATAGCGCCGGACGCGATGCTGGCTGCCGGGTTCGGTTTCGTGGAATGCGGGACGGTGACGCCGCAGCCGCAGAACGGCAATCCGCGTCCGCGGGTATTTCGATTGTCGCCTGACCGCTCAGTGATCAATCGGCTCGGTTTCAACAATGACGGGCTTTCGGTGTTCGCGGATCGTCTGGCCGCGCGCGGGCGGCGGCGGGGTGTGGTTGGCGCCAATGTCGGCGCCAACAAGGACAGCGCTGATCGCGCTGGCGACTACGTGCGGGGGATGGGTCAGGTGTGGAAGCATGCGGCCTACATCACCGCCAACATCTCCTCACCAAACACGCCGGGTCTGCGCGGCTTGCAGGAGCGGGGCGCGCTGGAAGACCTGCTCGGGCGGCTGGGAGAGGCCCGCGCGCTGCTGACGCAAGCGCATGGTCGCCGGCCGGTGTTCCTGAAAGTGGCGCCGGATCTCGACGAGAGTGCAGTGCGCGATATTGCGGAACTTGCTCTAGCCCACCAACTCGACGCGCTTATCGTGTCCAACACCACGCTCGCGCGACCGCCGCATCTTACCTCGGATTGGCGGGAGGAGGCAGGCGGCCTGTCGGGGCAGGCGCTGTTTCGGATCGCGACGCGAACGCTGCGCCAGTTTGGGCTGGCGTTGGGGGGCAAGCTGCCGTTGATTGGCGCCGGAGGCGTCGAAAGCGGGGCCACGGCGCTGGTGAAGATTCGCAATGGCGCATCCGCGCTGCAGCTTTACAGCGCCATGATCTATCACGGACCCGGGCTGGTCGTGCGCATCATGGACGAACTCGATGCGCTGCTTGCGGCGGAAGGAGTCGACGCCGTCGGCGATCTCGTCGGCGTCGACGTACGCTAACTCAGTTGCGCGCCATCACGCGTTGGCGCATCGAGGCGGTCAGTTCGCGGATGGTGGTGATCAACTCTCGAATGTCGCCGTTGTTGCGGTCGAGCTGCGCGAGGAAATCGCGCTGCTGCTGCTGGGCGAGCCAGATTTGGTTGCCGTCGAGAATGAGCGACACGTCGACCGCTTTCCAGGCCGAGCCGGAGCGCAGCAACCGCCATTGCACCGGCAGCGGACGGCCGCCGTCGAGCGGTTGCAGTTCGCTGTTGACGATGACGTCGCGTCCAGCGATGCGCTCCACCGAGCCGGTCACGCGGATCGCGCCGTTATAGGACTGCAGCCGGTCCTCATAGACGGCGATCGCGTACGCCTGGAACGCGCTGACCCATTCCTGGCGCAGTTCGGGCTCGCTGCGCAATTGCGCGCCGTACCGCCCCAGAACGAACTGCGCGATGCGCGGCATGTCGGCGAACTCAGCCATCAGGCGATTGAAGGTCTGGGTCCGCTGCGCCGCCGAAGTTCCGGACTGGCGCAAGGCGCCCAGTGCCGCCGACGCGTTCTGCTGCACGTATTGCTCGGCCTCCGCGTTCCGGGCCGCGTGCGCAGGCGGCGCCGTGACTGCAAGCCCTGCGCTGAGCGCAAGTGCGAGGAACATGGAACGGGTGAGCAAGGCAGAAGTCACGGGAGGTCTCCGAACAGTCCCTCGGATGTGGGCACAAGAGCGGTTTGCGCTAGGTTTACGCTGCCGAACGGCGCTTCGTTCGCGCCGACCTGTGGCGAAATGGACCCAGTTTCGCCGCCCTCAGGCGTCGCCGCGGGATCATCAAAGTCGGGCAGATCGTCTACGTCCGCAGGACCATTGCGGATCGCGCTCTCGCGCAGCAATTGATACGACGTGCGTATCGATACGTAGGGATCGAGCGAATCCCGCTCGATGGCGTCGACGGTGTCGAGCACCAGTTCGCGCGCCGCGATCCCCGCGATGAGGGTGCGCCCGATGCGCGCCTCATCTGCGTCCTCGCCCTGCGCCCAGGTTAAAGGATCAAAGACGGTGTCGACGATGCGCCCAGCGCCGTCGCGCACGGTGGTCGGGCCCAGAAGCGGTACGAAGATGTAGGGGCCGGACTCCACACCCCAGACCGCCAGCGTCTGCCCGAAATCCTCATCGTGGCGCTCAAGCCCCATGCTGGTCGCCGGATCGAGCAGGCCGGCGACGCCGACTGTGGTGTTGACGCCGAAGCGCGCGGCGGTCACGCCCGCGCGCTCGAATTCGCCCTGCAGCACGTCGTTGGCGAAAATCACCGGGCCCCGGAGATTGCGCAAAAAGTTGAGGACCACGTTGCGCACCGGGCGCGGCGTCACCGCGCGATAACCGCGCGCCACCGGTTCGAGCACTGCGTTGTCCACAGCGTTATGGACCGCGTACAGGTCGCGATTGAGGCCTTCCCAGGGGTCGCCGTTCTCCTGTTGCGGCTGAGCAACCTCAGACGCCGGCGCGGCCTCTTGTGCGTGCGCAAAGCCCGGCGCGGAAACGCACGCCGCCAGGGTCAAAACCGAAACAATCTCCCGCATGCAGACCACCCTCACCAGCCTCGCTCCCACTTAATGGCGCCTTGTGGTTAATCAAAGTCAGCCTTTGACGCCGCTTATGGGCGAAATTGGCCTCGCGCGTCGGTGACGCAGGCCACAACCGACTGAGCGTTCGCGATTCTCGGGCGGGCGCGGCGAATTAGCCACAGGCAGCGGAGATAACGGCCGCTTCGTTCTGAGAAGGGGCTTCCCGGAAGCTCTTTTGTGTGGCATATAAGGATATGTTTATATCTCCAAGTTTGGTTGACGCGGAAAGATGCGACGCCGACCATGTGGTGGTCGCCCTGCGCGCCGCTGGCGAGCAGACCCGGTTGCGTATGCTTGCCCTGCTCACCGAAGGCGAGTTGGCGGTAGGGGAATTGGCGCTGGCGCTGGGGCAAAGTCAGCCGCGCGTGAGCCGACATCTGAAACTGCTGACCGAAGCGGGGTTGGTCGAGCGTGCGCCCGAGGGCGCGTGGGTCTTCTACCGCCTGCCGCGCGTGGCCAGTCCCGAGCGGCGCCTCGCGGAGGCGGCGCTCGCAATGGTCGATCCAGATGATCCGGTGCTGGTGCGCGACGCCGAGCGGCTGAAAGCGGTGCGCCAGGGCCGCGAGGCGATCGCGGCCGCATATTTCGAACGCAATGCGGCCGATTGGGAACGGCTGCGTGCGCTGCACCTGCCAGAGGCTGATATCGATAGCGCCATTCTCGCCGCGGCGGGCGAGGGACCGTTCGATTTCATGGTCGATGTTGGCGTTGGCCAGGGACGGATGATTCATCTGTTTGCGGACAGGGTGGTTCGCGCCGAGGGTTTCGACACCAGCCGCGAAATGCTGGCCATCGCGCGCGCATCTCTGGATGAACTCAAAGCTAAGGCCGGCGTGCGCTATGGTGACGCTTACGCGCCGCCGGTGGCCACCGGCGCCGCGGATCTCGTGACCATTCACCAAGTGCTGCATTTCCTGTCTGAGCCTGGACGCGCCATCGCCGAGGCGGCGCGTTTGCTGAAAGCCGGCGGGCGGCTGCTGATCGTCGACTTCGCGCCGCACGCGCACGAATTCCTGCGCAACGAGCATGCGCATCGGCGCCTGGGTTTCAGCGATGAGGAAATCGCCGATTGGTGCGCGCAGGCGGGCGTCGCCGTTGCGCGGGTGTCGGCGCTGGCGCCGGCCAAGCGGGACGCTTTGACGGTGAAAATCTGGGCCGGAGATAAATCATGAGCGCCTATGCGCAGAACCTGATCGCGGAGGCCACCGAGCGCTTGGGCGCACCGCGGGTTTCGTTCGAGTTCTTCCCGCCAAAGACCGAGGCGCTGGAAGTCCAGCTGTGGGAGGCGATCCGCAAACTCGAACCGCTAGGCCCGAGTTTCGTTTCGGTCACCTACGGCGCCGGCGGCTCGACCCGCGACCGCACCCACCGCACGGTTTCGCGCATCGTCAGCGAGACCGCCCTCAAGCCCGCGGCGCATCTAACCTGCGTGGCTGCCTCGCGAAGCGAGGTCGATGAGGTGTTGAACGAGTATTGGGCGGCGGGTGTGCGCCATGTGGTGGCGCTGCGCGGCGATCCGCCCGGCGGCGCCGGCGCCGCTTTCGCGCCGCATGCCGAAGGCTACGCCAACGCAACCGAGCTGGTCGCCGGAGCCCGCAAAATCGCGGACTTCGAGATTTCCGTCGCGGTGCACCCCGAGAAGCATCCTAGCAGTGTGCGCTGGGAGGATGAGATCGCCAATTTCAAGCGTAAGCTCGACGCTGGCGCTGCGCGCGGCATCTCGCAATTCTTTTTCGACGCCGACACCTTCCTGCGCTTTCGCGATCGCCTCAATCGCGCCGGCGTATTCGCGCCGGTGTCGCCTGGGATCATGCCGGTGACCAATTTTAAGGGCCTGGTGAAGATGGCGCAGGGCTGCAACGCCAGCATACCGGGCTGGCTTGCGCGGCTGTTCGAGGGGCTCGATCACGATCCCGAGACCCGCCGGCTGGTGGCCGCGGCGACCACCGCGCAATTGTGCGCGCACCTGGCGTCCGAAGGCGTGGAGGATTTCCACTTCTACACGCTTAACCGCGCCGATCTCACGCTGGCGATCTGCCGCATCATCGGCGCGCGCGCGGCGGAGGCCAAGCCGTGAACCGCGAGCAACGACTTGCACTGATCAACGAGCAGGCGCGCGTGCGCATCCTTTTGCTCGACGGCTCGATGGGCGCCTACCTGCAAGGCTTCCGTCTGACCAACAACGATTTCCACGGCGAGCGCTTCGCCGAGCATCCGAGCGCGCTCAAGGGCAACAACGATCTGTTGACGCTGACCCGCCCCGACATCATCACCGGCGTGCACGAGGCCTACCTCGCCGCTGGCGCCGAGATCGTCTCCACTAATACCTTCTCCGCCACCACCATAAGCCAAGCGGAATACGCGCTCGAGGAGGTCGCCTACGAGTTGAACGTCGAGGGCGCGCGGCTGGCCCGCGAGGCGTGCGACCGGTTCGAGGCGCAGGATGGGCGCCCGCGTCTGGTGGCGGGCGCGTTAGGCCCCACCACCAAGCTTCTGTCGATGTCCCCCGAGGTGGGCGATCCGGGCAAGCGCGACTGCACTTTCGATGACATGGCCAAGGCCTATGAAGAGCAAACGCTCGGTCTGATCGAGGGCGGCGCCGATCTGTTGCTGATCGAAACCATCACCGACACCTTGAACGCCAAGGCCGCGCTCTGGGCAGCGTGGGAGGCGTTCGACAAGACCGGGATCGAGCTGCCGCTTTGGATTTCCGGCACCATCACCGACCGCTCAGGCCGTACGCTTTCGGGGCAAACGGTGGAGGCGTTCTACAATTCGGTGCGCCACGCCAATCCCTGGGCGATCGGATTGAATTGTGCGCTCGGTCCTCAGGACATGCGCGCGTTTCTGGCCGATCTCGCGCGCGTCGCGGAATGCATGGTCGCGGCCTACCCAAACGCCGGCCTGCCCAACGCCATGGGCGGCTATGACGAGACGCCGCACTCCATGGAAGAGCACTACGCCGAATGGGCGCGCGCCGGCCTGCTCAACATCGCCGGCGGCTGCTGCGGGACGACGCCCGAGCACATCACGCATTTGGCGCACGCGGTGGAGGGCGTGAGCCCGAGGGTCGCGCCGCTGCACGATACGCGCCTGCGGCTGGCAGGGCTGGATCCGTTTACGGCGGCAGCGTGATGGCAGCCAATCCCTTCGCCAATTTCGTGATCGTCGGCGAGCGCACCAACGTCACCGGTTCGGCCAAGTTCAGGAAGCTGATCGAGGCCGACGATTACGCCGGCGCGCTCGTGGTTGCGCGCCAGCAGGTCGAAAACGGCGCCAACGTGCTCGACGTGAACGTCGACGCCGCCATGATCGATGGGCCTGCGGCGATG